>NZ_JAKUGG010000021.1:0-102667 GCF_022663835.1 Bacillus cereus group sp. BfR-BA-01347
TGTTAGGCCTGTTGCTCCTGTTGCTCCTGTTGGACCTGCTCCGGTTCCTGCTGGGCCTGTTGGACCTGTTGGGCCTGTTGGGCCTGTTGGACCTGCTCCGGTTCCTGCTGGGCCTGTTGGACCTGTTGGGCCTGTTGCCCCTGGAGTAGCATTGATTAATTGAATTAATAAATTAAAAAGAATTTGTAAAGTTGCAGGGTCGACATTTGAGTCGCAGGATATAGGGATCAGATCTAAAGCGAAGAAGAATTGTGCAAGTGCGCTATAAAATTGTTGCAATAATGTTGACAATTGACCTAAATTAGGAGCTGGAGATTGTAATAAAACTAAAATACTTTGAGTTAATTGTTTCAAAAAATTAACTTCTGGGGAAGGTAATAAGGAATTTAAGAAAATTAAAAATTGATTAAACAAATTGAATAACGCTACTCTGTTTGCATCACTTGGATTTGCAAAAAATGCTGAAATAGCTGATACTAATGAGTTTAGTAAAGTAATTAATTGACTTAATTGTTCCCTAGTAATAGGAACTGACTGTGGATTTTTACAACAATCTGCTGAAAAAACAATCGGATTGCAGTTATTATGATCAAAACAATCATTATGTTTCATTTATTTCCTCCTTATTTAATAATTTTGAGAGAATATTCTTATACTAAGAAACACTCAATTGTAATGGTGTTGAATATTTTTAAATATCCATTTTTCTTAGAATAAAAATAGTTACTAATAATTAAACTATAAAAATTCAGTTTAATTACATTCACAACTCACATAATATAAGTATACGCATCTATTTATCTAGTGCTTAGATTAATTCCCTAATGAAAAAGCGTATTTTTAAAGGAATACGTTATTACTCCTATCAACGTGTTTATTTTGTCAATAAACGAAAAGGCATATTAATTTATAAGTTCAATAATGCCATTCTAGAGTAATACCAAATGAAGTTTTTTGAAAAACTTTAATCTTCACAACCTAGTTGTTTATATCATGAGTTTCTAATAATGCATTTCATTTTCCATTAAGAGCTAATCATTTTGCTTTTGCTGACTAATTATTTCTTTGTAACAACTTATACTCATCTTACATACATTATCTTGAATCCTTACTTGTTAAACCATTTAATTGTTCATGACTCACAAACATCAACAATATATAAATGGTGTACTGATTCATAAAAGAGTACCATATAATGAACTGCACCCCAATTGTTAGACACAGTCTAACAATTGGAGGTGCAGTTTTTCTATGGCTAAATTTACAGCGGATGAAAAAATACAAATCGTTCTACGTTATTTGAACGGAAATGAAAGTTATCGAGAAATGGGTAGATCGCTCGGTATAAGTGACACAATCATTTTGAATTGGGTAAACCAATATAAACAGAATGGTCTGGAAGCTTTTCTAAAACGATGTACAAATTACACACAACAATTTAAACTAGACGTACTAAACTTTATGATTGAAAACGGTATGTCCTTATTTGAGACGGCAGCTATCTTTAATATTCCTGCCCCTTCAACGATTTCTGTTTGGAAAAAACAGCTCGAAACACAAGGAATTGATGCCCTTCAATCTAAGAAAAAGGGGCGTCCATCCATGAAAAAAGATTCAAATAAACAATTAAAACAACCTTTAGCTGAAGGGTCAGTTGAAGCACTTGAAGCACGTATTAAACAGCTTGAGATGGAAAATGAGTACTTAAAAAAGTTAAATGCCTTAGTTCAAAACAAGGAAAAATCACAAAACAAGACAAAGCGCAAGTAGTCTATGAATTAAGGCATAAATATTCGGTGAAGGCACTCATGGAGCTAGCTACTATTCCTCGAAGCACGTATTATGATTTAGTAAAGAAAATGAATCGTCCAGATGTAGATGCCGATTTGAAAGCTGAGATTAAAGCGATTTATGAGGAAAATGAAGGTCGTTATGGTTACCGTCGCATTCGTGATGAATTAACGAATCGTGGTCAGAAAGTGAACCACAAGAAGGTTCAGCGCATTATGAAAGAGCTTGGGTTAAAGTGTGTTGTGCGTATGAAGAAATATAAATCCTATAAAGGAAAAGTCGGTAGAATTGCACCTAATATTTTAGAGCGTAATTTTCATACAGATGCACCGAATCAAAAGTGGGTAACAGACATCACAGAGTTTAAATTGTTTGGAGAAAAACTGTATGTATCACCTGTATTAGATTTGTATAATGGTGAAATTATTACCTATACAATTGGTTCTAGACCGACGTATTCGCTTGTTTCAGACATGTTAGAGAAAGCATTGGAACGTTTACCTGAAACCCACCAGCTACTGATGCATTCGGATCAAGGATGGCATTATCAAATGAGACAGTACGTCCGTACACTTGAATCAAGAGCTATCGTCCAGAGTATGTCTCGAAAAGGCAACTGTTACGACAACGCAGTAATAGAGAATTTCTTTGGGATTATGAAGTCTGAGTTCCTCTACATAAAAGAATTTGAAAATGTAGAGCACTTTAAAATAGAATTAGAAAAATATATAGATTATTATAATACGAAACGGATTAAGGCAAAATTAAAAATGAGCCCGGTACAATACCGGACTCACTTTTATCAAGCTGCCTAATGAAATAACCGTGTCTAACTTTTAGGGGTCACTTCATAATGGTGCTCTTTTTTATTTTTTGTAACAACTTACACTCATCTTACATACATTATCTTGAATCCTTACTTGTTAAACCATTTAATTGTTCATGACTCACAAACATCAACAATATATAAATGGTGTACTGATTCATAGAAGAGTACTATATAATGGTGCTCTTCTTTATTTTTTTATAACGATTTATACTCATCTTACATACATTATCTTGAATCCTTACTTGTTAAACCATTTAATTGTTCATGACTCACAAACATTAACAATATATGAATGGTGTACTGATTCATAAAAGAGTACCCTATAATGAACTGCACCTCCAATTGTTAGACTGTGTCTAACAATTGGAGGTGCAGTTTTTCTATGGCTAAATTTACAGCTGATGAAAAAATGCAAATCGTTCTACGTTATTTGAACGGAAATGAAAGTTATCGAGAAATGGGTAGATCGCTCGGTATAAGTGACACAATCATTTTGAATTGGGTAAACCAATATAAACAGAATGGTCTGGAAGCTTTTCTAAAACGATGTACAAATTACACACAACAATTTAAACTAGACGTACTAAACTTTATGATTGAAAACGGTATGTCCTTATTTGAGACGGCAGCTATCTTTAATATTCCTGCCCCTTCAACGATTTCTGTTTGGAAAAAACAGCTCGAAACACAAGGAATTGATGCCTGCAGTGACCCCTGTCAAGTAGACAGGATTTAAAAAGCGCAACTAAGTAACCTGAGTTCTATATTTATATGGACTCAGATTATTTAATTTCTTTTGAAATCTTTGATGCCTAATTGATTCATCAATCTTTGTATGCACTTATGGTTCAAATGAAGGTTATAGGTGACTTTCAGTCACACTTGCACTCCTCTATATCCATAAATCCCTCTTAGTTTTTTATGACACTTCAATATCTTTTTCTTGGTTTTAGCGTCCTCTAGTTGTTTTTCAGAAGGCACTAAGTGCCGCTTTGTCCACTTATATACCCACTTCTAGTTACACCAGCGATGGCACATAATAGGCTAACCGTATACCCCTTTTCTAACATCTCAAGTATAGCTTCAAACTTTCTCGTTTTGGATATAGCTTGCATACCTCCTTTTACATCCCTAAGAGCTTTTTTAACATTTCATTCTCGGCTTCTAATCGTTTAATCTTAGCTTCTGGATCTTTTGGTTTTGTTCTTCCTATACCTGGCCCTTTCGCTTTTCCACGTTTTTCTTCTAGTCCTTTGATACCTTCAGCTTCAAAGTATTTCACCCAACGACTACAACCGAGTGATGAATACCTAATTCTTTCGCAATGTTTTTATAGCTCATGCCTTCTTTTAAGTATAAATCTATAGCTTTTTTCTTAAATTCTACATCGTAAGTGACTCTAATTTTCCCCATAAAAAAATCCCCTCCATAGTAAACAGGTTAATGCGCTTTCTTTTTCCTGTCTACTATAAGGGGATCATATCAAGATCTCGTCCTCTTTTTGTTTTAGATATGCTCACCATGATCAATATAAGTATCGCCGTATTCGTATGCCGGCGCAGGTGGTCTACCGTGATCAAAATCGGCCACATTAGAAATATAATCTGGTCTTTGTGGTGCAGGTGGTCTACCATGATCAGCTTGTGATGTAAAAGATTCTGTAAAACTTCCAATAGTTAAAACAGCAGCAAAACTAAAAAAACCTATTAGTACTTTTTTCATTTTAACGCACTTCCCTTCTGAAGTAATTCTTTAGCATCATAAGATATATTAAAGTATTGGCTAGCCTTCTCATGATTACCTTCTTGATAAAGTTTTTTCGCTAAAATTCCAGAGTACTCTTCCATAAATCCATAAAGTTTTTGGGATTCAAAGTAATCTAGTCCATCTGCAATCGTTGTTTCTAGATTCTGCTTATAATTTTCATCGTATTGTGCTCGAAGTATTCGTAAATGATGTGTATATTCAACATCAGCTAATTCAAAGCCTTGAGTCAAAAATTCTTGTGCTTTTTCAATTTCATTTACTTTGAAATGTTCTCGAGCCAGTAAGAATACAGTTTTATGATATGGTTTTTCAGATTTATACACATCCATTAAATGTCGAATTGCAGTTGCGGATATACCTTGTTTTGCATAAAGAAAACCTAAGTTGTATTGAATTAAGGTAATTAGTCGAGTACAGTTATGTTTTTTAGCCATATCCAAGCACTTAACAAAAAGCTCTTCTCCTTGTTCAAACTGACTTAAAGTGACACTTGCCAATCCTAGGATTGTATCGCATTCAATTTGATTTATTACATAATCTTCATGTTTTTTGTATATGTCTTTTGCTTTCATAACATGCTTAATTGTTAATAAAGGTTGTTGAAGGTGGTAATATAGTTCACCAAGTTTATAATTAAATTCAGCTTTTTCAATGTCATTAGGAATATACTCTAAAAGTCGTTCAGCTTCTTCAAATTGCTCCATCGCTTCCATATAGTTAGCAATCATAGTGTTATGCACAGCTTTATAGAAATGGTAGTAGTATCTTAAATACTCATCAATAGTTTTTGTTGTAAGTTTTTCAACTGCATCAAAATCACTACGAGTTACATATGATTTATTTATTAACACTTTATAACTATAATCCAATAGAGAATAGTACAATAAGAGATTTTGATCTTGTAAATCTCGATTTTGTTCGACCATTAAGACACTAATCTTTTCATCAACTTCTTCTTTCATTCTTGTCGCCTTTGTTATTTGTTTAGATAGAATAACCTTATACCATTCATTTAATAGTTTAGTAACTTTTTCATTATTCAGAATTATCATATCACAATCTCCTTTATTTAGTTTATATAAAATCAATCATAACAAAGTTTAATTGTAATAAGTTGTAAAAAACAATTTTATAAATAATATTCAGAATATTTAATTTTATTTTTATCAATTGACGTAAAAACATCGGTAAATCGTTAGATTGTAAAGAAAGAATTATCTATATAAAACTAATTGTAATGCTAGTAATGGTATAGCGTGAACCTTATTTGTCGAAAAGTTTTGGTAATTATTTGGTTTATAAGTATTTATTTCCCATTATTTCGGGGTTAATATCTGAATTATGCTAACAAATAAAGGTAAATTAGCATGATATTGTCTTAATTAATATTTTAGGAGGTATGAAAAATGAAAAAGATTAGTAAAGTTTTAAGTGTTGCAGGATTATCTCTTGCTATGTTCGGAGGAGGAACAATTGCAAGCGCAGCTGAGAATAACACAGTTGATTCTACTATAAAAAAAGGTAATGTATTAGATTTAACAGATCAATCGAATGTACAAATAGGTGAGGTACTAACGTTTGGGGAACTTGTTAATCAAATTGCTGCAGATACCAATAAACCTAGAGAAGAAATTTCTCAGCAACTCATGGCTCAGGGGAAAGCTCGTGGACAATCATCTGCTGCAACGCTTTCCGCTACGTACCGAACACTAACAACCAATTTTTCAGTAACACCTTTCTATAGCCCTTCATTAAGGTTTTATTGTGAAACAAATGAATGGGGTGGAAGCTTCAGGGGTATTAAGGAAATAAAACATATTAATATGAATAGAGATGCAAATGGTCTTTCTAAAACGTTCAGTGGTACAGTTCAAGCAAATTTAGAGGATCCTAACAGAATTTTCTATATTGTTAATGGTGATTTTCATAATAATGGCACAACTACTTTTAATGGCAATGTATCCATTACTGTAGGGAAGACAGGAAGTGTAGGTTTTAATGCATCTTATGCGACGAGTCACTATAAATATACTTATAAAGAAGGATATGTATATTTTTAAAGTTGATAAATTTTTAAATGATCGATTACTTCTTAATTACATGTTAAGTTCATTATACATGCTAATTTAATGGAGGTGATCTCTCTGCAACCTAAATATATTCTGTTCATTCAAATTCTAATAGGAATACTAATAATCATGGCACCAATTATTATTACTGGTGAATTATATGATGTTTCAAAGACTATGGGTGATTTGCTAGTTGCTGAATTAATAATAAGAACACTTTCTTTCATAATAGGACTTGTAGTTATTAGCAAGGGGTTTGAAAATTATTCTAAATAGTTATTAGTACGTTATTTTCTAGAAACTTATAAAAAAGGTCTACTCATATTAATCCGTACCCTTTGTAAAGGACATTTTGAAAAAAGTTAGGCAACATCAAGAAGATGATTTCTGTATCCAACAGGAGTCATCTTTTTTAAATTCCATTGATATCTATAATGATTATAATACGTCATATATTTCTTAATCTCTTGTTTCAATTCATTAAAGGACACGCAAGGTTTTATATGAGCTTCATCTTTCAGATGACCAAAAAATGATTCTTGTGGGGCGTTATCCCAACAGTTTCCTCTTCTTGACATGGATTGTCCAAGGGTTAGCTTTTTAACTAGCTTTTGATAGGTAGGGCTTGTGTAGTGGGAGCCTTGATCTGAATGAATATAAGCACCTTCAGTCAATCGAATCCGCGGATTCCTTTTTAGTTTATGGAGAGTTGTCGTTACGAGCTCTAATGTCATCTGTTCTGAAACATGGTAAGCTAAAATTTCATTAGTTGAGCCGTCTAAAATTGTAGATAAATAGGCCCTTTGATTCTTACCGTAAACTAAATAGGTGATATCTGTAAGAAGTGTTTTCCCTGGGGTATTTTGTTTAAATTCCCGATTTAATTGATTCGGTACTATTCGATGTTCTTTTGTAGCTTTAAGCATTCTTTTATAAGGATTCGCTTTGCGAACCGGACAGATAATCTCGTATTTCTTCATAATTCTACGGATACGCTTTAAATTGTAGACAACTTGAAACTGACCCGCCAATGTCATCTTTATCTGACGAGCCCCCTTGTGTCTATTTCTAAATCGAAGTGCTTTTAATATGGTTTCCTTCAAGATTTCATCTCGATCACTCTTTTGTTTCCGTTGTTCTTGAGATGAAACTGAAAAGTAATTATAGTATCCCGAACGGGATACACCAGCTACTTTACACAAATGACTGACCATATTCCTTAAGTTGTATTTCATGATGACAGAACGAATCAAGATGAATTTCTGACTAGGTGGTAGTGTTATTTCCTTCTCATCCTCCCTTCCATAAGTTTGATTTTTTTAGCAATTCGTTTTCCGCCTTTAGTAAGTTTCGTTCGGCTTCTAAACGGGCATACTTTTCTTCTAACGTAAGCTCTCTCTCAAGAGTTCTGCCAGCGTTTTCGATACGTGTATCCCTTAAACCCAATACACCATTTTTTCTATAAGCAGCACGCCATCTACTTCCCGATGACATAACTCGTTTCATTCCAATCATATCTATATCAAAACCACATTCTTCAAAAATATTTCGAGGTAGCTTTCCTTTTTCATTTTCCTCAATAAAAATATGCTTAAATTCCTCTGTATAAGTGATACCTTTCTGACTTACAGATTTTACGTATAGGTTATTTGATAGAATTTGAATTTCTCTTTCTGTAAATAGTTTTTTTGTCATTTTCAACATTCTCCGATCCCAATTTTCCTTTTATTATACAAGAAATACCCTATAGAATAGACTTTTTTCAAGTGTCTATTCTATAGGGTACATTTTATTTAGGCAGTGTTTTTTATTATAGACATATTGAATCAATTATAGAGCTTGCTGGGAATGATGTATTGGTTAAACCTGTTGGTATTTGGCCAGTCACTTGCCCTCCAATGGTGTAGTTTGTTATAAGCATAGGAAATATACTTCCGCCTACATTAACTAATGTCCACTTATTAACACAACCTGGTCCACCAAATCCTCCTAATGACGGCGGCCTATTAATTTGTGTATATGGTTGTGATTCATAATAAGGATAATACATACATTAAACCTCCCCTTCATATACGAATAAGATATCGTATGTATAAGGGCAAATCCCATGCCACAAACCATTTGCCTATTTTGCAAAATGCATCTTTACATCAAATGAACATTATAAACTGAAATCTTCTAATGATTTATCTATCTCATCTTGTTGGATTCCTATATAACGTAATGTAATGGATGGAGCAGAATGATTAAAGATTGTTTGTAGCATTACTACATCTTTTGTCTTTTGGTAGTAATGGTATCCAAAAGTTTTTCTAAGAGTATGCGTTCCAATTTCATCAAGTCCTACTTTTTCAGCAGCAGCGTTCATGATTCGATAAGCTTGAATTCTCGTGATCGGTTTCCCTGTCTTTTTAGAAGCAAATAAGCAATCTGTTTCGTTCATTCCATTTACATACTCATTTATTTTTTCTCTTAACGTTGTATTGATAATGAAACGTTTCTCTTTTCCAGTCTTCTGTTCTTTAATAACAATGTGAGTTCTTTCTTTCACATCATTTACATGTAACTTTAATAAGTCACTAATTCTTAGACCTGTATTGATTCCCATTTCAAATAAAAACAAATCACGATAAGATTGGCGACGTAAAACCTCTTTCACTTCTTCTAATTTTTTCTTATCTCGAATTGGTTGCACAAACTTCATTCCTTACCTCTCCATACATTATGTTACATTATATGTATCTTTATTATACAATATGTTACATAAAATATGGTAGTTATTTTTACAAATAGACAAAAACGTTGATATAACAGCATTTCTATTCATAAATCTAATGTAACAAAATATATGATGTGTTACATTAGATGATTTTTAAATAACTTTTACAATATTTGGTTTGTGTTGAGTTTGTTTTGTTTGTAAATAGCCATTCTTTTTTAGTTCTTACAGTAGCTGATATCGAAATTGCTGGGCTAGAGATTTCTCTTCAAGTAGCATTAGCTCTAAGAGTACTTGAAATACCGATTTGTGATTAATTAGCATATCAAAAGAAAAAGCACCTGAATGGATGCTCTGGTATCAATTATTTATTTGTATTTCAATTACGGTAAATGAAGTTTTCTCCTTCTTCCAATCACCTAATATTGCTGCATCAATTTGTTTTCACATTATTAAGTAACTGGAAGAAGAGCAAAAGCTCTCCTTAATAACGGTATCATTCAACCACTACCATCTGCTGGCTTCGGATTTTATGTGCCGTCATTACGAACCGTTTAGAATTTTAGAAACAACATAGTGAGTTGTGTTTCCCGCCACTTCCCACAATACAAATATAACACGTTAATTCCAAAATAACCGACATATTTCCTGCCAAAAAGCGGTCACGACTCTGCCAACTTTTTTCATAGTTCAAATTTTTTCACTGCATCTGTTAATTCCACTGGTACACCGAATATACTTTTTTTCATTTCTGACATTTTCTTTTTAATAATCCACTCCGGATATTTCAATTCTTCTAGAATATTTCTAAAATAATTTGGATTTAGCTTTAACATATCAGGATTTCTTCCAGTATTCCTTTTGTATTTAATTATTACTTCTAATAGTTCTTCATTTAACATGAATCACAATTACCTCCCCCTTGCATTTTATATTTATGTATATACACCATTCGATACCTTGATACTGCCACTTACCCATATCTTATATTTTGTGTAACTGCACCTGTCGCTGAAGTCCTTGATATTCATAGCTTCATAAAACTTTCTCTTTTGGGTTACACAACACAATAAAAATGAGGAACTGTATACAATTAAAACGTATATTGGGCCAAAATCCTTCACTTTTAAAATGTAGTACAAAAAAATAAAGGCTGCCACATATTATCCATCGCTAATACGTGGCAGCCTTTGCGTATTGGTACTTTTAAAAATTCATATTGATATTTAACCTAGTTATATATGAAATAAAGGAGCTTATTCTTATTTGAAATTAGGCAGACTATTTAGATTGTGATTTAATATTTGTAAGATGAACATCAAACATATCAATTATTTCAAGAAACCTATCAGCCTCACGGAAAACATGGTCTGCTAATAATGGATGAATGATACTCTTTATTTTACATTGCTCAATTAAATCACGTGCCGTTTTCTTAAAATCCCGGAGAGATGTGACTGACACACGATTTTGATCTAAAAACTGATCTAAAAGAGGAACTGTTTGAGATTGTGGTTTCATAGATTCTAAGTCAACTGCTTGATACATCAATTCATCAAAATCATTGCTAAAATTCCGAGCTGTATCTACAAGCTTTCTTTCCGATGGATCAAGAAGATGACCAATAAATTTAGCATGGTCTGCCATAATCCTTAAAAAGAAAACATTCTCTTTAATAATAGCATCAGGAAGTGCATCTAATTTACCTTCATTTAATTCAATTAAACGTTTTCTAAAATAATCAGCTTCCCTACTTGTATGGTCAACTAACAGCGGAAAATTGTTTTGTCCTGGCAATCTACATGTGAGAATTAATCCTAGAATTTTTCGTTTAAATCCCCAAATATTAGTTGCAGCTTGTTGTACTTCTGTATTAAATCTTTTTATTTGCCCAGGATCTGTTTCATTTGTATAGGAATACGCTATTTGTTCGATATGTTCAAACAATCGATAAAATTGATTAGCTTCTTCGATTAGTTGGGTATCCTCACATCTAAACCCCAATCGAAGAAAAAGAGAATGCTCCTTCATGATTCTAGACCAAAAACGAATTTCATTTAATGATCGTTCAACAAACATTACAGACGTAACACCCGTATCAGGGTGTAATGAGGTTTCATCCCTATTCATTCGTAATCCCCCCAGTAAATGCTAACCTAGTTTCATTCTTATGAGTAAATATATATATAAATACCATCAATAAAAATTCATGATGAATAAATGATAAATTTCGTATACATGTAAAATTAACCTAATCTATCATTATTGATAGCCCCAAAAAGCTCACCCCTTATCCATTTATATTTATGGAATAAAAATTAAAAAGAAAAAAGCAATGATTAGATTTTAAACCTAGTCATTGCTTTATCCATTGCATCTTGATTTACTCCTATATATCTTAACGTTACCCGTTCACTTGAATGATTGAATATCTCCATCAGCAAGGCTATATTTTTCGTCTGCATGTACATATGATATCCGAATGTCTTACGTAGTGTATGCGTCCCAATCTCATCTAAACCAAACTCTGCTGCTGTACTGCTAAGTATTTTATACGCCATGCTCCTTCCAATTGGTCGATTCGTTCCTTGCCTACTCTTAATTAGATACTCATAATCTTCCATACCTTCGAGATACCATTTTAACTCTCTTCTTAATGCTGCAGTAATTTGAATACGTTTCTGTTTACCTGTCTTCATTTCACGCATTGAGATATGGCTTCCCTTTAAATCTCCAACCTTCAGTTTTAGAATGTCACTAATGCGTAGGCCTGTGTTAATTCCCATTACAAACAAGATATAATTACGTTCGCTCTTTACTTTTAAATACTCTTTAATTTGTTGTATTTGCTCTGGATCACGTATCGGTTGAACAAAATTCACTATTCATTACCTCCAGTTTCTTCTGTCTCGTAAACTTCTAATCCCAGCGCAAAAGCAAGTTTATAAAACGCTTTAGACTTCCAACGTCGGTAAGTACGCTCTGACATTCCGATTTCGTTATAAACCATGTAATCACACATATCCTCTTCTTCTAAATAACGTTTACAAATAATATCCCTTTGAATACTTCCTGCACGTCCATTTCCTAATCGATTTAGAAACTGATCAATACCTAACGACATACCTTCAAGCCATTCTTCTCGTTTACTTTGTTGAATATTTGCTATAGCAACATCTTCTAACGGTTTTTCGACTGCATGTGTAGGACCATGCTCACGTATTTCATAAGAAGGAGTGACTTTCATTTCTTTACGCATCATCCCAAACTGTCTATGTATACGTACGCTTTCCAACATACCTTCTAATTCCTCTTGTGTTGCTGTTCTATCAATTTTTGGTAAGAAAGATAATTGTTTAGTCATGTAAGACCACTCCTTTTTATTTTTAAATTACTTTTGTCTTAAAGCTCCACGTCTACGTTCATAACGTGGACCACGAATTCCCATTAAATCTTCAATGTCACGAGTGCTTAGTTTTTCTGTTCGTTTTTTCTTGTTTTTCTTCTTAGCTTGTTTTGATTGCTTTTTCCATTTGCGCAATTGATCTCTTAGCACCTTCATTTCCCCATCTCCCTTTTCAAAATAAAAAGGACACCTATCCCTAAAACAGCTTTCATTGCCGCTTTAATGAATTGGTGTCCTCTAGTTTTCTAGCCGGACTATATTCTGTTTGCTTTCACTTTAAAAGAATTATTGTTTTAACTGTTCTATTAAATTACTCTATTCATCGTTCCCTTCCAATTCCTCACTCTCTTCACGTATTTGTCCAATTAATGAAATTACAGAACCAACTGCTTGAACCCAACTTCCTATAATATCTATTAGCTTTCCTTCTTCATTTTCATTAGTTTCGTTGTTTACCTGAGTGTTTGTATCTTTCTCCACATCATTTACATTACCTTCTTTATTAGACTGGTCCTTATTTCTGATATTTTTTAATTCGTCAATACCCCCTATTGCCTGTAATGAATTCCCAATTGATTGTAATAAGTTTCCTATAATATTTAAGGTTTCATCTTTATCGGATGTATCCTCAAATTCATCTGCTAATGCTGTAAGTCCACCCAAAGCCTGTGTCCAATTCCCGGCAATCACTAATTTAATTTGTGTTTCTTCTTTAAAATCGATAATCAATCCAGATATTACAGTGACATTGCCAATTGATTGGATTTCATTACCGATTTTTTCAAGAGACACTTCTTCTTGACCATCAGCCTCTAAAGCATTTCCAACAGCCTGTAATACGTTTCCATAAACATTTAAATCCTTTCTTACATTACTGCTTATAAAATCAAAAGGCGTACTTCCAATAGCGGAAGTAATTGTTCCTATTGCTGCAACCCATGCACCAAATATCTCTTTAAATTGATTCTCCATTTAAAACATATCCCAGCATTAAGTAATTAATATAATCCTATTCAATTACTCATCTCACTGTTAATAATTTTAAATGTCTCTTTGCCATCTCCTTTTTATAATAATGTCTTATAAAAGTATTTTTTAGGAATTATACGTATTTGTTAAACGTACTTCTATATTGCTTTTATACATATTACTGAACCAACTTTATAAACCGACTACATCTTTGAATTTATTAAAATACTCAAGATTCATTATCCGCTCCGCATAATGTAAAATGTTCAAAAAGCTCATATTGATCAGTGAAACATTTTGGACAGATATACATTTGTATCACCACTTTCTTTTAAAATAAAATTTTTATTAAGTTTTATTCCCATATAACTCTTCCGATTCCGTTTATACTCTAACTGTGACTTTAAGTTACATACCACTTCTATTAAAAGGAGGATTTTATTATAAATTAACAAAAGACAACTCAATTGAGCAATCTATATCTAAAAGGAGTAATTATGAAAATTTTGAAATACATATTACTTAGCATTGGTTGGATTGGATTATTCGGAATATGGTGGGCTACATTCTTTCATTAAATGCATCTACCCACTGAATAAAACTCAATATCCCGTTCATACTATAGATAACCCATCTTTAATGTGCTGTAACCAGTTAGATCTTATTTAAGACTAAGCAGTTAGCTTTTGCTAGCTGCTTTGTTTGTTAATCATTCTTTTAAGAGGAACAATTTATTTGCATAATAACTCAAACAAAATCCATACTATATTTAGGTTAGGTCTTAAAATCTAAAACCCTTATTTCAAACTTAGACCTAATATATCGCTCCTCTCCCTTCCCTGGGGCTCAGTAGCTAGCTTTTGCTAGCTGCTTTTTTATTAAAACAAATAAAATTCGATATTCTAACAATACTAATCACAATACAACTTGCTTCTTACCCAAGTTGTATCTACTTGAGCAGTTAACTTTTGTTAGCTGCTCTTATATTGAATAAATTTCTAAAACATGTTTACAATATAGATACACCAAGGTTGAATACGAATGACCATTTCGTTCTTCTTATTCACAGAGCAGTTAGCTTTTGCTAGCTGCTCTTTTAGTTATTAGGAATTTATAAGTAATTCAAATTTTCATTCCCTAGAATAAAATCCAATATTCCGTTAATACTAAGTACAAGCTGCTTTTTCCCCAAAGTAGTCCATTTTTGCAGAGTTTGTGAGAGCAGTTAGCTATGATAACTGCTCTTTTTTAGTTTGTTCGAATAAAATTCTAAATTCTGTCCAATACTATAAATGGGCTGATACAGCTTGAATTCACAGTGACCTCTGTAATTTTCTTTTTCCCTTTCTCTGAGGGCTGAGCAGTTAGCTTTTGCTAGCTGCTCTTTTATATTGAGTTAATAATAAAATTCTGGTCTTATTTCTTTTTTTACACCATATACTTCTAACCTAGACCCAGCTCAAAGTGTTACCTCCTATCTTAAAGAGCACTTATGCATAGTGCTCTTTTTTAGTTTCCTTATTTCTATAAAATGAAATTTTTGTTTAGTTTTCTTTCATTTCCGAATAATATTTTCAGCCCTGTTCATACTATTTTTGTAACTATTAGTTACGAACTATTTCTGTAAACGCAGCGTTTCTTTTGTACAACGAGCAGTTAGTTTTATTAACCAGCTGCTTTGTTGTATTAAATTTCAACCTAAGTACATGCTATTTATGAAATGCTTGATTGATTGTCATTTGAGATGCACTTCAAATTCAAAATTCCCGCTCCTATTTTACATTTAGTTTCCATCATAAAATAAGAAAATCATAAATTATTTTGAATTGATCTCTTGTTATTATTGAAGCTCATCTTTCAAGAGCATTTACAAATAATGCTCTTTTTTGCTATAAAATAAATTCTTTATCTTCCTTTACATATTTTTCAACTAAACTACACACGATACTTCTAAGCCATTCGAACTAGTGGCTTCACTCTTCTTGTAAAAGGATGGGAAGGCGTTTCATCACAATTGGCTAACTCATTCAATCCACAAGCAGGCAAAGTTTCTTTGCCTGCTATTTTTGTATAACTTTCTTAATTTGAGTCATACTATGCAGGAACCTGTTTACCAATACGAGTCAATTTGGTGTTTTGAAATTTCCTCCTTCTAGGACAAGCAAAATTGCTTGTCCTATTTTTGATTAAAGTACTATTTATATCCCTCTCCTCCCTAGTCTTTAAATTTTATTTTTTTAGTATCAAAAATAAGAATTTGTACATTATAAAAATGTTCCACACAATAATGTGGTTACATAAGGAGGAGTTAAAAATGGACAAACGTACTGAGAAAAAAGTTGAAGCAGTGGCACGTAAAGCTGCTGATTTAGAAGTTTCACAAGAATTAACTAATCTTAAAAATCAAATTCAACAGTTACATCAATCTTTATCTCAAGCATCTCAAGGGCAACAGCAAGGAGTACAACAAAATCAACAAATGGGTGGCCAACAAGGAGTACAACAAGCTAATCAGTTAATGCAACAACTTCAACAATTTAGTCAACAATCTCAACAACAAATGCAACAAGCTGATCAACAATTACAGCAAACAATTCAACAAGCTATTCAAACATTAAACCAAGGATTACAGCATCTACAATCTAATCAAACGTTAAGTCAAATAAATCAAGCTATTTCTCAAGCTCAAGCACAAGTTGATCAAGTGAGCCAACAAATGGGTAATCAACAAGGTCAACAAATGGGTAACCAACAAGGTCAGCAAATGGGTAACCAACAAGGTCAGCAACAATTTCACTAAGAATATTTACAGTAATCCCAGCCGTAATAAATTTTCCGCAACTTATATTACAGTAAGCAAACTCCAATTTCTTTTTGTTAGTTATTATTAAAATTAAGTAAATCCTGGATAAAATTTTAAATTCCGTTCACACCATAACTGTAACTTGAAGTTACATATTATTTACTTGTATGCGTGAACTTCTTTTTCAACAAACCGCAATGGAGCAGTTAGCTAATCTGGCTAGCTGCTTTGTTGTGTCAAATGCAGTTTTTGTCCAAGTTTTTCACCATTTGATAAAATAAGCATAATAATAGTTAATGAAAAGGCATTTATATTCAACCTCCTGAGAAGCACTTTAATTAGGTGTTCCTTTCTACATATACAATTTAGATACCAAATAGCGTTTTTGTTCAAATACTTCACTTCCATAAAAAATTACATTTGGTATCACATACTCTTTTACATTAAAAGTTTTAGTCAGAAGAGCACTTATATATGGTGCTCTTTTTGGTATGGAATGTGAAATAGAGGCTTGCTCTTAAAACCTTTCATATGATTTTTATAGTTTTACCTTACACCCATATGTCTGCTTGCTCATAAGTTGTTAAAGTATAAATATAAATTGGCTAGTTAGTTTATAACGGAGGTGTAAAAATGAGTAAATTTAAAAAGAAATGTCACATCCCATTTCCATGCGCCTTTCCGTTGCCTCAAATCGGGTCTACTGGATTAACCGGTGCTACTGGGCCTTCGGGACCTACTGGAGCTACCGGACCTTCAGGTGGACCTCCGGGACCTACCGGGCCTACTGGAATTCAAGGTAACCTGGGACCTACTGGTCCTCAAGGTATTTCTGGACCTCAAGGGATTCCTGGGATTTCTGGATCTATTGGTCCAACTGGACCTTCTGGAATTCAAGGTATCCAAGGCATCCAAGGCATTCCTGGCATTCAAGGTCCTATTGGACCGACTGGAATAACGGGGGTCACTGGAATTCAAGGCATTCAAGGCATTCAAGGGATTCCTGGCATTCAAGGGATTCCTGGCCCGACCGGCCCTCAAGGGATTCCTGGCATTCCTGGTTCTGTAGGTCCAACTGGACCTTCTGGAGCTGTTGGCCCGACCGGACCTTCCGGGGGACCACCAGGACCAACGGGCCCGACTGGACCTTCCGGGGGACCACCAGGACCTATTGGACCTATCGGCCCGACTGGACCAACTGGGTCACCAGGACCAACCGGACTTCAAGGTATCCAAGGTATTCCTGGCCCCACTGGACCTCAAGGAAGTCAAGGGATTCAGGGGATTCAAGGTAATCCGGGGCCTATTGGTCCTATTGGACCCACTGGAATAACTGGGGCGACTGGAATTCAGGGTATCCAAGGTATTCAAGGTAATCCAGGACCTATTGGACCTATCGGCCCGACTGGCCCAACTGGGCTTCAAGGTATCCAAGGCATCCAAGGCATTCCTGGACCTACTGAACTACCAGGAACCGCTGGAGCTACCGGAGCTACTGGGCCTACCGGCCTTACAGTATCTGGATTATCTCAATACGCTTATATTTTCAATACAGCAGCTCAAGTTGTTGCCTTAGAAGCACCTATTCTTTTTAGTTCGAATGGTTTAATGACACCTGGTATTACTCATACTCCTGGAACTTCTCAGATTATGGTTATTAATGCAGGAGATTATAAGATTTCTTTTTCTGTATCAGGAGTTGAACCTAATCAATTTACGCTCTTTTTAAATGGTGCTCCAGTTACCAACGCAGTTTATGGATCAGGTGCAGGAACTCAGCAAAACACTGGGCAAACAATCCTCTCTTTAGCCGCAGGTGATGTTCTTACCCTTCACAATCATACTTCAGCTGCTGCGGTCACTTTGCAAACTTTGGCAGGTGGAACACAAACAAATGTAAATGCTTCAATTGTAATTGAAAAGTTAGATTAATTTAATCATTTGTTTCTTGAAACTCTGACAGTAAATAACCTGGTGTAGATTCCTTTTTTTCAATGAGCAGTTAGCTTTTGCTAGCTACTCTTTTGTATTGAGTTGAAAATAAATTTTAGGTCTTATTTCTTTTCTGCGCCATATAATTTTAACCTAAACATTCAGCTCAAAGTGTTACCACCTATCTTAAAGAGCACTTATGCATGGTGCTCTTTTTTATTTTGTTTTCTTTCATTTCTGAATAACATTTTTAACCCTGTTCATACTATTTTTGTAACTTAAAGTTACAAACTATTTCTGTAAGCGCAGCGTTTCTTTTGTACAACAAGCAGTTAGTTTTATTAACTAGCTGCTTTGTTGTGTAAAAGAAAGATTTTGTTTTAAAGTTACACATAGCTAAAAAACATACATATAATATCTTGGGTATCCTTTTTCAATATTAGTTTTGGTCAGAGTGCTCTTTTAAGAGTGCTCTTTTAATGTATTGCAATGTATCACGTTTTACATACAATAAACATAGAATGCAATGGGCACGCAAGACATAGTTTCTATATAATCGTGTACATTTTTCGTACACGATTTTTTTATTAAATAAGAATTCTGTTTAAAATTCATCAACCTTATTGATTCCTTTGCATACATTATTATCACAAGGAATTTCACAGGTTTCTCTGGTCCAGTTTCCTTGAATTCCTTGCACACCTCATCGAAATAACCTACTTTAAGTAGTGGGTTATTTTATTTTTGGTCATAAAAAACTTTTACTTAACTTTCATTCATTTTTTTTGCTTATTTTGAATACATTACTATTAAGCCAAGAAGTACACAGGTTTCCCTGGAGTGGTTTCCTTGTATTCCTTGAACTCCTTGTACACAGAACCTGTTATTACTAACAGGTTCTTTAATTTTTGTCATTATACAATAACTATTTTATTATGTTTCCTAACTTACAGTAATGTCCTTGAAAAACATTCATATATATTTATCGAATGCACTTTGAAATCCCTAGAGTATCAAATACTTTTAAGA
Organism: Bacillus cereus group sp. BfR-BA-01347; assembly: GCF_022663835.1. Lineage (NCBI taxonomy): Bacteria > Bacillati > Bacillota > Bacilli > Caryophanales > Bacillaceae > Bacillus > Bacillus cereus group sp. BfR-BA-01347. The sequence goes on from NZ_JAKUGG010000021.1 coordinate 19,315, forward strand.
ATTGACTGAGCAATACTATTCGGCTAAATTTTACAAACTTATTAAAAATAACATAGATACACAAAAAAGCTACGTTTTATATGAGATAAAAAATTATCTTACACAAAGGAGTTTGATTATTTGTGAATTACCAAAATGATAACAACTCTAACATTCACAAACCTTGCACTTGTCCATCCCCCACGGCTAACAGTTTAAATGTTGTTCAAACTACCCCAACAATAGTTTCTGTAAATTCTGCGATCCCACTAGATACCGTGGTAAATTCTAATGGAACCGCAATCTCATTCACACCACCAACAACTGTTTTACTTGAAGGTGGAAGAACCTATTTGGCAATCTATGAAGTGCAAGTTATTATTCAACCAGGAGGTAATTCGGCAGGTATCACTATGTATCTGAATAATAATCCAATCATTGGCTCAGGTACTTCTCTTGGATATACTGCAGGATTCACTTCTGTATCAGCACCCGCAATTTTCACTACACCTTCAGGTATAACAAGTACTCTTACTGTTAATGTAGGACCATATTCTAATACATTAAATACGTTGGGCTTAACTCTTGCTGTTGTAGCATTAACATAATAAAATCTAATACTCTCTAAACTGATTTTCTTTGTCCTTTAACTGTGGTTTTTGAGCTAGCCTCTAGGAACTCAACATAAATACATATAGAAAAAGAACATTATTTGGATCGATAGTACTGGGTGACTCGGCTGGCACACTTGCTGAGTCACCTATTTTCCTATAATAAAATAACGCTTTTATGAAAATTCCATTATCTAATTCCTCACTTGTCCATTTCGCTTTTCTCTATCCCTGCATTTACTATTAGTAATACTAACTATTCAGAGGTGAAAATATAATGGACGAGTTTTTATCTTCTGCTGCAATAAATCCTAATTTAGTTGGACCTACTTTACCACCTGTTCCACCATTTACACTACCGACTGGACCTACTGGGCCGACTGGACCTACTGGGCCGACTGGACCGACTGGGCCGACTGGACCCACTGGACCTACTGGGCCGACTGGGCCGACTGGACCTACTGGACCTACTGGACCTACTGGACCTACTGGATCACTATCAGTAGCTTACGGAACTTTTTGGCAAACGGAAATCATTACAGTCCCTTTCGAATCCCCTTTTTCTTTCGATCAGGCTGACCCTATGGTAGGGGGAATTTCTCTGTTAAATCCAACCACAATTAATATCACACAAGCTGGGGATTATCGAATTTCTTTCATTTCCTCGATTAACTTGACTGTAGCCCTTTCATTCCCTTATTCGCCTACCATTTCTATACTATTAAATAACAGTCTAATTCCCAATTTCAAAGCTACTTTTGGTCTTTCGATACTAGATTCAGAGGATGTAGATTGCACTCAACTCATTGGGGACACTATTTTATCAGTCCCAGCCAACTCAACACTTCAACTTATAAATAATAGCTTTGTAGGCGAAAAAGACATTCGTACATGCGATAATGGAATAAATGCTTTAGAATTAAACATTATCAAATTAAACTAGTATCAGTACTCCTTTAAAACTAGGCGCTATTATGGCATCTAGTTTTCAGTTTCTAATGAAATTTTTATACAAAGAATACACCAAATATCAAAAATAAATTCATAAAATATTTTATTTTCTTTTTAGAATGGATAGTCTTTACAGAGCACTTCCCGAAGTGCTCTTACATTTACATATCAAATAATTTTTTTAAATTAATTACGAGAGCGGATTTTATTATTTTGTACAAGCACTTTATGCTTTATTTTATAAAATATATAGATATCTCAAAGAAAGGAGAGCGACATAAGTATGGCTGATTATTTTTATAAAGATGGTAAAAAGTATTATAAAAAACAATTGTACACTCACCATCAAAAAGATAACTGTTTTATCGAAACCCATACAATAACTGGTTCGAATACAGCTTTAAATTTCAACGTACCAGCTAACACTACAAGAACTGCTTTTGAAGATTCCACCAATAACCACAATAAAACATTACTTGATCTTCGCATTCCCGGTACTTCCCAACCAATTGAAGTAACTATCCGAACAAGAAGTTCTCGTCTGCCGATTAATGTAACAATAGTTGCAGGTGAAACCAGGGTATTCCAAGTAGAGGATTTCCATAGCCTCACTCTCACAAATAATACTAATATCAATAGCAATATTGGTATATTCATTCAAAAAACATTTTGTATCTGTTGCAATAATCAAAATGATTCTCGTAACAAATATTATAAAGAACAATTAAATTCTCACTATCAAAAAGATAACTGTTTCATCGAAACTCATACCGTAGCTGGTTCAGAAACTACCCCAACCGAAAATGCACCTTTAACTATTATCGTACCCCCTGACACTTCAAGAAGAGTTTTTGAAGATTTAACTAATAATCACAACAAAACATTACTTCAAATATCTGTTCCCGAAGATGTCTCCCCCATCGAAGTCACTATTCAAACAAGAAAATCTCCTACACCAATTATCGTGACTCTTGCTACAAATGAAACAAGAGTATTTCAAGTAGAAGATTTTCAAAGCCTTACTCTCACAAATAATACCGAATTCCTTAATTTCATTGAAGTATTGATTAAAAAGACATTTTGTATCTGCTGCAATGATAGAAATGATTCGTGCGATGAATATTACCGTGATTACGAATGTGAATGTTAGATTGACTCCCCAAAAGAATCCTTATAAAGGGTTCTTTTTCTTTTACCTTAGTATCATCTAATCACTCACATTTGTTCAACATTTCATCTCTTAACAAAATTCCGATTTAATTAATATCCTACAAAATAATACTTTCATTAAAAAATCATTTATATTTCATTTTACGAATAATCTTTTTTATATCGTACATACTATCTGCAAGCCGATTTCCCAAGGCTGTACTCTTTCCAAACGGAGCTCTCTCCTCCGTACCACTTGAGAACAGGCGGGTAACTTAATTAGTTGCCTGCCGTTTTTACGTATAACCGTAAAACTTCTTGTCCATACTTTTTAGAGAAAACATCTTATGCCATTTGGAGCAACCTCCAGCACATGATATTTGTACGGCCGTTCCTATAAAGGAGCGGTCTTATTTTATCTTTGCTTGCCCCTTTTCTATTCAAATAACGCTTTGTTTTAGTTTTCTTCTACAGGTTGCATTGCTTCTAATTGAACTGACATAACTACATAATGTTGTTCATTACATTTTTTACAAAAGCCATGATAATGTTCATCATTAACGTTCCCTTTTGCACGTACCTCTGTACGGTTAAAAGAATCACAATGTTTGCAATACCACTTCACTATTATTGTTTCAATCACTTAAATCTCCCCTTTTTAATAAAATTCAAATTTGATTAAAGTAACTGTGTTTTTCGTTCTTCCATACGAATTACTTTTCCACTTTGATATACAAATGATTGTTCACCAAATCCACCTTGGGGTGGTTCTATTAGTTGGACCTGACCATTTTTAACAACATATATTCCGTTTATTTTCAAATCTATTTCAGCTTTCATTTCTACAAGATTTTCTTTAATACTTCCCACTAAGACCACTCCCGTATATTATGATTATTTTGTCGCAGCAAGTCGGGAGCAATCTCGACTTTTTTATTTTGTTATAGATATTCCACAACATTATCGGGAATAAATGATTGTTCTAATGATAAATAAAGTCGTATTGAAATCGGTTCTTTATTATCTCTCGCAGACTTGCAAAGCTCCACCGCTTCTTCCCAATCGAACTGCTTATCTTCCACTCGCTTAAATCTCCAAATTCCAATTGTATATTCCTCAAATAATTCATACTGATCATTTGGCGCTGTTGTTGGTTTTAATTCATCAGTAGCTCTTACTTGTTTTGGCACTTGAACAACTACATCCGTAAAACGAACTTTAGAATTTAATCGATGAATGTGTGCTTTCTCAGTATCGAATGCTACTACAGGCTCAACATCAAATATTGTTAACTGCTTTGGCATTACAATCCTCCTAAGCCTCTTTTTTATATTTAGATAACACTTGTTCTAAACGTTTACGTTCAGCTTCTAATTCGGTTTCACTACGCTCTACTGACTGAGAATGTGTTTCCGTATCTTGGGTATGTAACCAATCAGGAACAATTTCATTTCGAGCATTATTTCTTCCACCACGAGAATGGTATTTCTTACGGAATTGAGTTTGTGCAGCTTCAACATCAGTAATACTCTTATACCCCTTAGCATGCCAATCTCTTAAAATACCTTGTACATAAGACATATTAGGTGCATTCTTTTCTAGAGCTATTTTCATTGCTTTAATAACAAGCTGTGCATTCAAATCTTCAATCCATGCATTAATACCCTCAGCTACAAATGGTTTAAGAACTCCAAAATTTTGTTCATAGAATGCTATTGGATTTTCTTCTGCAACTTTTTTATCTCTTGAGCAGCTTGCTGCTTCTTCTTTTGTTTTTGTTTCTTCTTTTTCTTTTGTTTCTGTTTTTGTTTCTTCTTTTTCCTTCATAGGGTCTTCGAAGCCCCTTATAAGCCACTCAAAACGAGCTTGGAAGTATTCCTTAATACGGGGAATTTTAAAATCTTGCTGCTGTTCTAAATCTAAACATGTCTCATAAAAATCAATTAAAAAATCTTCACACTTAATATTTTGGATTTCTTTTAACACACACTTTTCAATATTCATATTTGTAATAGCATTAAATTTAAGCCAATTAAGCAACATAATTTCTTTCGTCTTTTTGTTGTAATGAATTTTCCCGTAATCAGCAAAACGCTCTAGCAACTTCTCAACCGTTTCACGGTTATACCCTGTATCCATTTCTATCACTCGTAATGGAAGCTCATAGATACCACTCTGAGAAGTTTTGCTATTAGTCATTAAGTATAAGTAGAAGTATTTCTCCTCCGGTGTAAGATCTAAAACGAACGCATCTTGCCAATATGAAACTTGAACAGGTCTATAAACTGCCATATTATTCATCCTCCATTGTTTTACTTGATTTGCTTTGATATACTTAATCCAATTCAATTTTTAGAAAGACTCTCTATAAGAGTCTAAAATCTATCACTCTGCCAAGTGATAGATTTTTTATTTTCTTCGACTAACTACTGATGCATTGATCCCCTGCCCTTGAAGGCTTTTAACAACTACACAATAACTCTTTGATACATCGTGATCCTCTTTTTCATTACGAAGGCTCTTGAATTCTTTTGCGCATCTATTTAATTCCTTCTCCCAATGATTTGCTTCATCTAATGAACCAGCATTGAACATGTTATGAATACATGTCACCATACAGTTATGTAATTCATTTGCAAAGGTAAAATCCCCTGGTAGAACTAAATCAAACAGACGATTACATTCTGATTTCATGACTTACTCCTTATTTCTAGTAATTGATACTGTACGCATCGTTATGAACAGAAAGAAAAAGCAGAATCTATTAAAAGATAGGGGTACTCAGCCTTTCTGATCATAACGACAAGCACAATTACTTGTCGCAGTAAATTGAAGTATGCTATAATTCATATGTTAATTTTCTTGGCTATCGCGGGCTATGCGGTAGTCTTTTCTTTTTTATTTTTGTTTTTCAAAACGAAAGCTGCTTCTATAATTCGAATTCTTATCTCCATTAATTTCTTCTCTTGTTTTAAATCCCTAGCTTTCATATAGTCCCCACAAACTGCTGCAATTCGAATATCACCATATAAATTTGCTTCCTTACGAATTAGCGTTTTATATTGATTTAAAGTTGGACTTGCATAATCAATTGTCATAACTTAAACCTCCCCAATAAAATAATTAAATTAAGCTTTTATATACTTCCTAGCTCGTAATGATACTTTCCAGTACTTAAAGACTTCTTTCATTGAAATACCATATTGATCACATAGGACCGCTACGAGGCTCATCATTGAACCTGTAGCATCCAAGATTTCATGCATTACTTTTTTCAAATCCTCTTTCTCACTTTCAGACCAAGTTTGTGAAGGCTTAAACCAACATACCCTATCGAGTTGTTCCAAAGCTTCATTTGTTTCTTGCTGGACCATGTACCTCATGCTTGTAGGATGAAGATCAATATGCTCTCCATTAAAGAATGGGACACTTACATGACCTGTTGCTTCATTCCACATTTTAAAAAATAACTGTGGATCATCAATTCCTTCAGTAATGCATTTTCGTAAATCTTCTGGTAATCGTCGCTGTTCAGTTTCATATTTTGCTAGTGACTCACGACTCACGGGGATTTCTAAGGAGAGTTGTTCTTGGGTGATTCCCTTTCTTTTGCGTGCCATAGCAACTTCTTTTCCTATGGACATCGTTTACTTCCCCCATTCGTACCTAAAGCATTATTTATTTGTGACAACTTACTATGGTAATTTGTTATTAGACGGATTCTTTGAATAGATTGTAATACTCCGTATTGTTTTCTACCCATTCAGTGTGATTCTCCATCCACTTAAAAAGAAGGTGTGTAGGAATAAGAACCCCGGCTTCACGACATACTGGAAAATCAGAACGGTTTAATAACTCAGATGCTTTGGTACGTTTAATATGTAATAGTTCCATTAATTCTGTAATAGTTAAAAATGGTGGTAATTCTTTCATTGGCTGAAGATGTTCTGTTGCTCTTTGTACTTCTTCTCGGATAATTTGACGAAATGAATCGATATCAAAGCTAATCATATTTATCACCCCTTCACTCCGACATGTTCCTTTAAGGAACATGTATTTTCAAAAAAAATGGTCCAATTGAAGTTCAAACTTCTCCCTAATTTTTTAGCAATTAGAACTGAGGGTGTTTTAGTCCCATTTTCGATATGTGTGTAATAACTTCTAGACATATTACACTGATTTGCAACCTCTTCATGAGTATAACCTTTTACACATCTATAATCTTTTAGCCATTTCCTCATATCAATACTCCTCTCTATTCCTAATTAATTTCTTAATTTAATTATATGTTCCTTAAAGAAACAAGTCAACAATTAATGTTCCTTTAAAGAACTTAAATAACAAGTTACTATTAGTAACATGAAAATTGGTTTATAATTAGAGTAACTATTTTAACTCGATGGTGGTGATTATTTTGAAGACTTTTGGAGAGCAATTGAAATGTTTACGGGAAGAAAAAAAGAAGAAAGAATCTACTTGGACACAAACATATGTAGCTAATAAGTTAGGCGTTGCCCGTACTACATATACTGCATATGAAAATAATACAAAACAACCGCCTATGGAAACTATCTTAAAAATAGCAGATCTTTTTAACGTTACAACTGATTTTTTACTAGGTAGGGAGTCCATTTCTAATCGAATAGAAACATCTATGTTAAATATAACAACACACGATCCAGAACTAGGACTCTGGTTTAAAGATATTAAAGACGCATCCCCTGAGAAACGTGAAGAATTAAAACGTTTTTGGGAATTTATAATGCAGAATGAAAAGGTTAAACAAAATGAAGATAAATAAAATAAACAATATATAACACAACAATTACACTTGTTGTGTTATATATTGTTCCATCAATAGATTATTTTTACTAAATAAACATGGTGAATATTCCACCTTTGATTAGTAAGACGAAATTTTAGAGATGAAGATATTTGAATAAAATAAGGAAAATTTTTAGTTATCATTGTATAGCAGGATGTGAAATCTTAGATATGTACAACATCTTCTGAATATAAAAAAGCCCTAAAAAGAGCTTTTTATACTACTTAAATTTTCAAAAAAAATTTAAGTAGTATTTAATATTTAAAACCAAAGAAACGATTTTCATCTTTATCCTTCTTTAAATCTGCTATTACTAAACCATTTGCTTTAAAATATTCTAATGCCTCATCAGTTAAATCTTTTCTATTTAGAGTTACTATATATTGTCCCCTTTTAAACTTACTTAAAGTTTCATGTATAAACTTTAGCATTTTATACGCTGCATGATTATCGGTAGCCGAGAAAGAACCATCATGAACTAAAAATTCGATTGGTAATTCATTCCTAACCCTATATATTAACCAAGTTAGATCTATAGCTCTGATTTTCGAGTTATGACGTCCATATGAATCTTCTTCCGGAATAAAACAATCTATCTTTATCCGACCAGGTGAACCCTTCGTACTATTGTCAAATGAAAACGTTAAATATCCTGAATTATCATCATAAGTTTTATTTATAATTTCTGAAAAGATATTATTTAATTGACTTACCTGCTCATTAAATGATTTAAATTTGTTATGTAATTTAACAATCTCTCTAGACCGTTCTAACTTCTCTTCTTGGATTTGCACATTTAATTCATTTATCTTTTCAAGACCTTTAATTCTAACATTTATTTCTGCTAATTCTGTTTGAAGTAAATTTAACCTTCTTTGTATATGAGTAACATCATTTATAAAATTAGTTTCTTTTAAAACACTCGTACACTCAGCCAATCTCTCTTCAATTTCAGTATTTTTCTTAGATAATTTCTGTAATTCTAATTTTGCTGTTTTAATCTGTTCTGTAAAGAAATTTCCTCTATCGTCTTTCATAAGGCGATAAAAATCTTGTATATCTTGGTAATTTTTCCTTATATATCTAGGGAAATATATGTTAATTTGTTTATAGAATTCCTCTAACTCATCCAATTTTTCTAACTCAGTTCCCTTTGTTTCTAAATTCTTTATGTTTTTTTCGTACTGCTTAATATTAAATCTTATTTTGAAAATTTCACTTTGTAATTTACTCTGTTGAATTTTCAACCTTGAGTATTGGTCAGCCTGACTAGAAGTAAATTCCCCTAAGTTAATTTTTGAGATTTGATTTTCTAGTTGTTGCACTTCTTTTAAAATTTCTTGTTTTTTAATCTCTAATTTCCCAGATGATTGATTATACGAAGAAATAAATTTTTTTTCCTTTTCTAATTCTTCAATTGTTTTGGTTATCTTTTGAATCGATTCCTCAAAATTACTAGGTAAGTTAAAAAGTGAAATGTAAGTCTTATACTGTTGTAGTCTATTATAACTAGTATTGACTATTGAGCTAAATCCTTTTTTCTCATCTCTAATTATATAATCTCTTAAAGCAGCAAAGGTTACATTAGATTCATTACTATGATTTAAAATGTCGTTAATACTTTCTCTATAATCTTTGTTTTTCAATCTCATCCAGCGACCGTCTAAATCATAATCAAATTCTTGATTTTGAAGTATATATCCATGCTTCTGATCCGTAAATAATCTAGCTAAATATATATTCGAGTTATTTATTTCTATTTCTAGACAAGTTAATATACTATTCTCTAATAAGACTCTTGGGATGTTTTCTTTTGAAAAATCTCTTCCCAGTAAAAAATGCATATGTTTCACAAACGATGATTTTCCCACCCCATTCGTATCATCATCATCATCACTACGCTTATCTCCTAAAATAACATTTAGGCCATATTTTTTAAATTCATATGTTTTAACTATTGTTTTACTATCCATATTATGGATACTTAGTTTTTTTAGTATCATTCCTAAAACACCTTCTTTATAATATGGTTAGAAATTTCGATTTTATCCATGCTGTATAAAAATATTAAACTAGAAAAAAGAAGATTTTCAATATTGGCACTAAATTCTTTTTTCTGTACCTCATAATATATCATAAATAACTCATCTATATGCATTGGTTTCTCTAAGCATTGAAATAATACCTTAGATGTATAGAGAATATTTTCTTCAACTGTTTTATGTTTAGTCATTAAGAAATAATTCACTCATTCTTCAACTCACTTTTATTATTAGATTATTCTAAAGGGTCATCAAATATATCACATTCATTGATTACCCATGCTACAAAAATTGTTATATAAAACCGAAGTCTATCACTATCTATAGAGGCCACCTTACTCTCATATAAAACTTGTACATTGTCAATTAACTTTTCAAACACATGGTCTCCTTTTTTAAATGTAGCCAAGTCCATTTTACAAAACTCTGCCACAATTAAATCTGTTATTAATTCCTTCTTATCACTTTGAATATAAGTTTCCGTATTAAGTATCTCTGTAATTAAAGGAAACCGAACAACAAAGCGTTTTTCAAATCTCCTTTGCATTGTCCCACTACATTTCATATCTTCGAATTTTTTTCTAATCTTTTTAAACTTAGAATACTTATCTTCTTCCTTAATTTCTATAGGTGTAAATTCTGGTGATTTTTCATGAAATTCTATAATAAAATCTCGAAACTCATTTGCTTCTTTATCATCTATTTCAAAAATACCTCCCTTCACTTCAAAAAGAGACTCAAGTCGTTCTTGCTTAACTTTTTTTTTTAGAGTGACCAAACTATCTAATAAAGTTTCTATGTTAGCCCAATTCTCAATTTTAATTTGTTGAATATATTTACACTTATTTATTACTTCAGATTCTTCCGTTGTAATTAAATAATGAGTATTACCATACCCATTAAGTATTTTATCTATTTTATTAAACAGGTCTTTTACGTATGGATCTGCAAAACTAAAACCGACAAATAGAAATGTATAATCCTGAATTAGACCTTCCATTTTTAATATTGCAGCGCTTTCTTCTGTATATATTCCATCATATTGTTTTCTGAACAATATACATTTATCTGGATCATTTATACAACCATGAAGTTTTAAAATGAATTCATCTTTCTCTTTAATCCCAGAAATATGATATAGATTATCATATGTGAAAATATGACGTATTTCTGAATTATGTTCTAAAAGTCTATCATAATTCGTAGTAATTAATTTTCTGCTTATATTTAATAATTTCTTATGTTTTTCTGAATAAACAGCTTCTTTTATGTGCTTCACTAAACCATCCATTATATGTCTTCTTTGCACTTTCTTTTCAATAACATCTAGCACATCTAGAACTTCCATTGTGCCATTCTTTAAAATAGCTTTAAATGGTAAGTAAGATTCATCACCAGTTTCTGTTACTATGTGTTCTATAATCCCTATAACTAAATTTATCCAATTAGGATTCCCAAGATCTAAAGAAAAACCAGACCCTAAAAATATAATTACTTTTTCATCTTGCAAACTTCTCTTTAAGGTAGGTATTTTTAAAAATTCTTCCTCTGTTATCATTCGATTAAATCTTCCCTTCAAACAAACTATAAAGACTAATTAACTTTATAAATAAACCTTATCTATCTATTCTATTCCGTTCAATAGAATAACTTTAATTGTCTCTATCTGAATTTAACTGATCTATTACACTTTGCAGTCTATCTGTAGCTTCCTCATTTCGTGTAGAAGAATCCACTTCAGTATTTTCATTTGCATTTCCCCCCATATAAAATGCAAATGCTTCTATCAATGAATTCACATTATTATTTAAACGTATATTCTCATTATTTAATGTTTGGATTTCTCTATGGCTAAATCTCTTAACATATAAAAATACTAAAAATCCTGTTGAAATAATACTGATAAATATGAAAACATTATTTAGTATACTATTCCCTTTTTCTTCTTTTACATTAACCAAATCCTGACTATCTTTATCATCTGCATAGCTAACCTTAAATAAAGAATCACCATTTTTCATCCATACTTTTACTTCAAGGTTGGCATTTGCTGATAATCTGTCTAAACTTATTTCTAATGTCTTTCCATCTATTTTTCTTCCTTCTTTAATATTTTCTGTACTCTCCATCCGATGATCATATATTTCTCCATCTGTTTTTAATACTAATTTTAAATTTTTAGATGGATTAGATCCCTCATTTTTTATTTCAACTACCCGAACAAAATCTGGTAGATTTGAACTTCTCTTAATTTCTCCATCACTTTCTTTATTTGGGGGATTAGCATCTATCTTTGTAGAAACCATGCTTAATTTTGGACCAGAAAATTTACCTACAATATCATCTCCAAATATTAAACCTATTACAGAAACAATTACAGAAATAATAGATATAAAAAAACCGATATTTGAACTTCTCTCATCCATTACAGCAATCCCCACTTTACATTATCTAAGTTAATAATATTCGCTTCTTTTGGTATCTCTCGATCTTTAAATCTTGAGGTTTTAATATATTGAAGACTATTATTAATAGCTTCTTCATTTATTAAATCAGTTAATCTATCTTCCATGTTCCCCGAAAAATTATAATCTATATCGTCAAATATCAAACCACTTCCATTATGGCTCTCATCATATCCATGTCTCATCAAAGCTATCATAAAACAGAGACTTCTAGCCTCATTTTCTCCTCTTGAGGAAAGTGATGATGTATGATCAAATAGTTTGAAATTATACATCATATCTTCTTTTATATATTGAGAATGATTTATGTAAGAATCTACTCCAATTCTCTTAAGTAAATCAGAATAATAATCTTCAATTAATGACATTCTCTCTTTTTGATAGAGTTTCTGTTCATTAATAATCTTTAAAACTGCATTTTGTGCTTTATCTAAAAATAACCGTTTTTCCATAAACCCTTTTTCAATTTGCGTGTATTGCTGATTTATAATATCACTCATAATATTTAAGTTTTCTTTATCTAATTCTTCTTTTTTTAGTCCCTCGGATAAAACACCTTGGATGAAACTTCCAATTGATTGCTTTATCATTTCTTCTTTCTCGACGTCTTTTTTTATAACCTCTAAATCATTTTCTAATTGCTTTGTATATCGCTCATCTATTCCTAATATAGTATTTATCAATTCTTTTCTTCTTATATGGGTTCCTATTGATGAGGTAGCTTTCATAGGAGAAAGAAATCCAAAACTCAATATGTTTAATCCTGCGTTTTTTATTTTATTGCCCTTAAAAAAAGGTTCCAACAAAATATTATAATACTCCTTTAGCTCTGTTGAATTTGCTTTTAACTCTATGGTAGAATCTGTTTCAAAAACAATTCTTTTAGAACCATATTCTCTTATTATATTTACCTCCTTATCTCCAAAGTTACATACTAAGGATAAGGAGTATTTACCTTTTAATTCCAAATCTCTTTTTATCCCTAAAATATACTTAATTATTCGAAAGAGGTTGGTTTTTCCTGTTCCGTGTTCTCCAACTATGTAATTTAATCCTTTATTAAAATGTATTGTTTGATTATTAATACTTAACTCTTTTAAAATAACTCGATTCATAAATACACCCCAAAATTCATATGTTTTTTATATGGATAAGACTAATTAGTTACAAACTAAATTAAAATTTATAATTGTTTTTTTACTATATTCCCCCATATTAATCAGTGATTATATATATATATTGAAATGCTCCATCATTTGTTTTTCTTTTATACTTATTTTCATTTCCAAACTCTCTCAATCTACTTTACCATATATTTCATTCATATATTACCGTATCTTTACATTTTATCCTGACAAGAGGTTAATCATAAAATGTTTATTTTAATTTTTATAAATCTTTCTTATTAAAAATCATTAATGCCAATTTCCCCTTCCATCCATCTCTTTTTTATTATATTATAATTATGCAGAACGCTTGTTCTGTATAATTATGAATGGAGTGAAAATATGTTTCAATCGCAACCCTACTATACTACACAACTCGAAGACTATATCCAGCACTTGTACCAATCCTTATCTATAATTGTTCCTGAACAAATTGATATGATGGAGATTGCGAAAAAGCTAAACATTTGGCTGTACTTTGCTCCGTTTGGAAGTCATGCAATGGAAAGAAATCAAATAACTAACTTAGTTATTGATAATCGTATCTCTCAGAAAGAACAATGGGAGGATTTTGGTCATGAGACCTGTCACATCCTATTTCATTCTGGTAATCAATTATTAATGCACCAAATGTTTCTGGATTATCAAGAAGCAAAGGCTAAAAACTTCGCGCAACAATTTTGTGTACCTACTTTTATGTTACGAAAGCTTCCTCCCCTACAGTTAAACGCATATATAATCTCAGAAAAATTCAATGTAACAACACAATTTGCTGAAAAAAGACTTTTACATTATGAAAATCAATTATTAGCAAGTAAATTACAGAATCAAATATCACAATACTGTAATTTTCAAAAATAACGATTCAGGAGGTATTGAATATGAAAGGAAGTTTTCGTAAACGTGGAAATACGTGGTCTTTTACAATAGATATCGGTATAGATCCAGCAACAGGAAAACGCCAGCAAAAAAGTAAAAGTGGATTTAGAACAAAAAAAGAAGCCCAAAATGCTGCTGCAACGATGATTACAGAGATAGAGAAAGGAATATATTTTGATGACAAACAATTAACTGTTTTAGATGTATGGGAAAAGTTAAAGCCTCTTCGTAAAGCTGAATTAAAAATTACATCTTATGAAAAAGACATGAGCTTAGTTAAACTCTATATCCTTCCCCCATTTAGTTATAAAAAAATTAAAAGTATTAAGTCCGTAATGATTCAAAGCTACTATGCTGAACTTAAAGAAAAAGGCCTGTCAAATGGTACAATCAGCAATATCCATCGCTGCTTCAGATGCATATTCAAACATGCAGTAGAATGGGAAATCATACATGATAACATAATGAATAAGGTTAAAAAACCACGTGAAGAGCAAGGTGAGATGAAAACATGGTCTAGCGAAGAATGTAATCGATTCCTCCAGTATTTAAAAGAAAAAATATTAAATACCATATGTTCTTCTTACTTGCAATTTATACAGGTATGAGACGCGGAGAATTACTTGCACTAACGTGGAAAGATATTGACTTTGATAATAAACGTATCCTGGTTAATAAATCGCTTGTAAAAACAGAAAAGGGACTATTTAAAGCTGCTACAAAAACTAAGTCTTCAAATAGAAGCATTAGTATCTCTTCTTTTGTTATAGGGAAGTTACAATCCTACTACTCCTATAAAAAGAAAGAATTTTTCCGCTGGGGTATACACTTGAATGAAGAGGCATTTATTTTCACTGGCAATACGATACATTCGCCCTTACATATAGATGCTCCTCATCGCTTTTTGAATGATCACTATAAAAAAGCTGGTGTTCCTCGAATTCGTATACACGACTTACGACACACTCACGCTACACTAATGCTTCAAGCTGGGGAACACCCTAAAATCGTACAAGATCGCTTAGGGCATTCATCTATTCAAATGACTTTAGACAAGTATAGTCACATCACACAGAACATGCAGCAACAAGCAGCGGAAAACTTTGAGAGCATAATCAAATCTAATGAAAACACCTGATAAAAAATGAAAAGATTTAATGTGAGCAAAATGTGAGCATCGAGGGAAATCACCACTTAGAAACCTTGATATAATAAGGGTTTCCATACTACCTCGTTGAATCTTGGGAGAAGAATGAGCAGTTTTAGTGTTGTTTATTTTTAAAAACATCAAAAATGCCAAATCTCTTATATCACAAAGGATTTGGCATTTTTAAGTATCTAGAACACCTGCTAAATTTAAGGAGAAATTAACAGACATGCATCCGGTATAATGCCGTTTCCACACCCAAGGAGATCGGTTACATAAAATAACGTATCTAACATGGGAAGTCTATTGGCCTTTTCCACTTATAGTAACACTCTCTTCTACTAAGACCTTTTCTTTCTAGGACCTACAATTAATTTAATCGCTGTTCTTTCTTCATTATTAATAGAAATCTCTTGAAATGCTGGAACAAAAGCTAAGTCAATACCACTTGGAGCGACGAACCCTCTTGCAATCGCAATGGCTTTAATCGCTTGATTTATAGCTCCAGCCCCAATCGCTTGAATTTCCACATTACCACTTGTTCTTAGTACACCCGCTATTGCACCCGCGACTGAATTTGGGCTTGATTTTGAAGATACCTTTAATATATTTTCCATGTAAGTTGCTCCCTCTATTATTTAATCTCTCTTTCGTTACAATTTTAAATATTTTAGCGTATCTTTAATTACTATTCACACCAAAAACAAACGATGCTTCATATGTACATTATTCTATATTTTCTGACTTCTTCCTGCCCAGCTACGCAAATAAAAAAATAAACTGAATAACCTAATATACATACAGTTAAATGTCATAACTTCACCAAATGATAACATCCATACAGCTAAAGATAATATTGCTGTTTTGTCAGACTAAATAAATATAGTAAATTGAAATTTTAATGAGTGGGGGTTTAATTCATCCCCCACCTAACTTCTTTGCTTTCGCTGAATTTTGAGATGGGAGTCTTACTGCTCGGAAAATAGCGGGATAAACGTTTCCTCGTTACTTCAATCTATTTAGAAATTCCATTTATTTTTCTATCAAATTATGAACCTCATCATCTTCAAAAGGTGTTACAGGTAATACCCAAATACTACATTTCATCATTTGACTACTTTATATTCCACATCTATCTCCTTTTATAGTACAAGCATACACGCCAATTGTGATTCATCTTCATAAACTACTATGTTGTTTAAATTTATTAAGAATAGGAGGTAATATATTGGGTTCATACTATCATTCTTCAAACTCGTATAAAAAATGCTCATGCAAATCTTCTTCCAATTCAAATAAAAAATGTTCATGTGACCATCTACATAAACGCAGCTGTCCTGCATACGGAACTTTTTGGCAAACTGAATTTATAACTGTTCCTTTTGGCGATCCTTTTCCATTTAATCACGTTGGACCTTTAGCAGGAGGCGTTTCCTTACTAAATCCTACTACTATACACTTTAGACAATTTGGTGATTATAGAGTTTCGTTCATTTCCAGTATTAATACTACTTTAAATCCTGTATTTCCACATATCCCAGTCATAACTATATTTTTAAATAACAATCCACTTGCTAATAGTCAAGGTGACTTCGCTATTCAAATGAATACTTCATCAAATAACGAATGTCTTCAACTCGTTGGCGAAACGATTGTTACAGTGCCTGCTAATTCAACTCTTCAACTTAGAAATAATAGTGGTTTTAATCGTCAAAGTATTGTAACTTGTGACAATGGTATAAATTCAGTTGAATTAACAGTTACAAAACTAAGTTAAAATTATTTCTTCACATTCAGATGCTATTTCAGCATCTTTTTTATTGAATAACAGTTTTTTTCAACTTTTATTATCTCTCCCCACATAAAAAAGTGCAGAATTCTTTCTAACACAAGATTTCTGCACTTTTTTATTATGCTTATTTATTCTTCCTTATTTCTCTACATAAACCGACTTAACAATCGTACGATTATATGGTTTTCCTTCTTTATTCATCCCTTTTATATCCATCGTAACGTTATATACTCCCGGTTGTTTTATATCTTTCAAAGCACCTGAAAATGTATTCGTATGAACATTTTGTAATTCATTAAATTCAGAGACTAACTTACCTTCTTTATTAACGACTCTTACTGTTATGGAAAGATCCCCTTTCATTTCAGGTGCTACAGGTGATTTTTTGAGTTTATACTCAAGTTTATTTACTTTAACTTTTGTAGGCATTCGAAGAACAAATGGTGCGTCATCCTTGTAATCGCTTACAACTAAATATGCATCTTTCGACTGCTTCGCCATCATTTTGATTTTCCATTCGCCTACTTCCAATTTATCAAACTTAAATGTTCTAATTGTCGCCCCATTAAAGAAAGATTCGCCTTCACCAGTAGTTATAGCGCTATCTTTATTTGCATAGATTTTTCCTTTTGGAGATACCATTTGTACTTCTACATCAGAAGAAGCAGTTAGTACAGAAACTATTCCTTCAGCCTTTTTATCAACAGAAATACTTTGCTCTATCCACTGATTTTGTGGTAATTCGCCTCCTAAAATATTTTGATTTGAAGTTGTATTTAATTGTTCTAGATTTTCATTTGAACTATTGCTGGGTGCTACTAAAGCTGGTAATCCCACATTTGTCGTACGTAAATATGGTTCAATTCGTGCAAAAACAGCTGATCCTTTTCTTATATTGTCATGATCAAATCTGGAATCTGTAAATAAATGTGTACCGTACGATAGCTTCGCACTCCATTCATTTACTAGTCCGTCATTTGAACCGTACGATGATAAATATAACCCGCCCATAGATAATGCAGAAAATGTTGGTCCCCAGCTAGTTCCAGTAGCCGTATAGTAACGGTTTAATTTAGCTGCTGGGTTGTTATCTATTATTGAACGAAACTTTGCCATTTCACCTATTTGTAACGAATACGTACCATCATCTTTTTGACCTAATATAGAAGCAAGCCACCCTGCCCACCAACTATATGACAAATCTGCTAAATTTGAGCCGTGATGCGGTGTAGCAAGTGTAATAACATTTCCAACAAATCGATTCGCATCATATTCAACTAATGCGGCTTGTGTATCAATACCACCTTTACTATGCGCTACAATATTAACTTTTTTACCGAAATGATTATATATCTCTTCAAGTTTTTGTGCTAACAATTTTCCATTATCCCACTGACTAGCCGAACCTTTCCCCGCTGCATCATACAATTGTATAAACACTGTTTGATAGCCTGCTTTTAAAGCATAATCATACATATCATTTATATCATGATATACTGTCTTTCCATACCAACTATCAGCATTACCATTTCTTCCTTGTACAAAGAGAATTGGCGGTTTATTCTCATCATAATTAGCTGGTTTTTGGCCTAAAAACCATTCTCCAGGTGTGAATACTTCTGTATCAGGAAACCCCTTTCCAAGCTCTTTTACAACTTCTGCCTGTACATTTGTGCTAATCGTTGGAGCCATGATAAAAAATACAATTAGTAAGGCCACACATCTTCTCATCAGTCGCATATTACTCCCCCTATTTTTTTGAAAGAAGGTGTTCTTTATAATATTTTATATTTTCCCTTCCTTAATAATAGCTAATCTTTTATTTTAAAAAGATGTTAGCCCTATTTTTAGAAGGTTACTAGTTGTATACCCTCTTCCTTAACTCTCGTTATTCTCTTTGTTTCTACCTCTTCCTTTTGATAGAATACGACAAAAAAGTTTCTCAATAATTGTTAACTTCGCTACACTCAGATATTTTTTAAATCATTATTGTTTATATAAAGCATACAAATCTTGAAAAAATTTTAGTGAAAAAATATTTTATTACTAGTTAGTTATTGAAAAATATAATAAAGATATGTACTTTCTTTTCATTAAATACAAACTAATTTTAAAGGAGCTTATATTATATGACTTTCCTACGATTAAAAATTAAACTGAAATTTCCGAATAGAAAATCATATTTCCAGAAACATATATTATGATAATTTCCGTGCACTTGAATTAACTTTTTAGAAGTACTAACCTATCGGTGAGCAGAAGAAAATTCTGTTAAAAGAAAGGAGAATACTTTATGATGACCAATTTACAAAAGGAGTTTTTTAAACGCTTAAAAATTCCTGCAAAAGAAATAACATTTGATGATTTAGATGAAATTCTGTTAAAAATGGGAATGATTCTCCCCTATGAAAATCTTGATATTATGGCTGGTACTATTAAAAATATCTCAAAAGATAACTTAATAGAAAAGTTACTTATTCAAAAACGAGGTGGACTGTGTTATGAATTAAACTCCTTATTGTATTATTTTTTAATTGATTGTGGGTTTCAAGTATACAAAGTAGCCGGTACTGTTTATGATCTGTACGGTAATAAATGGAAACCCGATGATGGTCATGTCATTATCATATTAAGTCATGAGGATAAAGATTATGTTGTGGATGCAGGTTTTGCATCTCATCTCCCTTTACATCCAGTCCCTTTTAACGGAGAAGTCATCTCCTCTCAAACAGGAGAATATCGAATTCGTAAGCAAAATACTCGAAAAGGTACGCATATTTTAGAAATGAGAAAAGGAGCTAACGGGGAATCTACAAGTTTCTTACAATCTGAACCTTCAAACGAATGGAAAATAGGCTATGCTTTCACTGTAGATCCAATAGATGAGAAAAAAGTGAATAACATTCAAAAAGTGATTGTAGAGCATAAAGAATCTCCTTTTAATAAAGGAGCTATCACTTGTAAATTAACTACTTATGGTCACATATCATTAACAAATAAAAATTATACAGAAACCTTTAAAGGCACCAAAAATAAACGACCAATAGGATCTAAAGATTATGCTCGCATTCTTCGTGACTCTTTTGGAATAACGCAAGAGAAATATGTAGGAAAAACACTAGAAAGAGGCTAGTTGACTACAAGTATTTCATAATAAAGCAGATTCTATATTTAGAATCTGCTTTATTTTATATTTTGTTATAAATTAATTTAATTTTGTTGTTACCCTTTAATTTTCAATTATATACTCATCATCATATTTATCGTATTGTAGCCCTTCCCCTATCTTTGACTCCGTAACTTGATCTCTTAAAAACGGTGCAGCATCCATTTTGCTAGTTGCAATTTCAATTCCATATTTTTTCGTTAAATGAGCTAACTCTATTAAAAACCACTCTCTTCGCAATGTAACTGGAATATCCAATGTTTTTCTTTTCATATATAATAGCACCTCTTTTATTTTCATAGCTTAAAAACATCACTGGATGCACTTATTAAAACTACCTTTCACCGCTAACATCCAATGAAACATTATAGTATATGCATGTCCATTTCAAACGTGCTATCACAAATATGATATTTAAGTTTACATAATTATATTATGTAATAATAGAAAAGGAAGGCATGTCCCTTCCCCTTCTACTATAGAGATTTAAATTAAGAACATCTTGGTACACCTAAAGCTAAGAATAAACCTGCTACTCCCGCAGTAATCGGTACTTTTAACGTAATAACATCGTCTACCTTCGTTACTAAAAAGTAAGCATTACCTTCTTGTAATATACAAGTTACCAACAATTGAAATTCCATTCAAATCTCCTCCTTTCAATCGATATACTATAATTTATGAAATCTCTTTCAAAAAGTAATAGGAAATACATCTATTTTTCCTTATATACAAAATAAATGTTTATAAGTTTAGGAAAAATATTAATTTTCTAAATTTATATAAAACGTGTAATATCCAATAAGTTCCTATATAATCAATAAGAAAAATCTTACAAATGGAGGTATGAAAATGGCGATTTTGAGTAATATTGGTGCTGCTTTATTTTTTATTGCTTTTATTCTTTTAATTTTATGTATCATTTCATTCTTTAAGAAAAATGGAAAAGCAAAACAATATGGTCGTCCTGCCGTTATTCTTTTTATGATTTCGATTGTATCAATAATAACTAGTGCTGAAACTTCTAATAACCCAATTGTTGAATTCTTTTCTATTTTAAGTTTTGTTTTATTTATTTTCTTCCTTGTGCTAGCAATCTTATCTGTTATTAAGAAAACAGGTGTAGCGAAAAAACAATTTATTATTACAGCCGTATTATTTGTCATTTTTGTTGCGTTATTAGGTATTTCAGCTCCTTCTTCTGAAAAAACGACAGCAACTAGTACAAAAGTTGCCTCTAACAATGAAGAGCAAAAAGATAGCGAACAGAAAAAAGAGCTAGAAAAGAAAGCGGCGGACGAAAAAACTCAAAAGCAAGAAGATGAGAAGCGTCAAGCCGAGGAACAAGCTCGTAAGCAAGAAGATGAAAAACGTCAAGCCGAGGAACAAGCTCGCAAGCAAGAGGATGAAAAACGTCTAGCTGATGAACAAGCTCGTAAACAACAAGAAGAGCAAAAACGTCTAGCTGATGAACAGGCTCGTAAACAACAAGAAGAACAAAAACGTCAGGCTGATGAACAAGCTCGTAAGCAACAAGAAGAACAAAAACATCAGGCTGATGAACAAGCTCGTAAACAACAAGAAGAACAAAAACGCCTAGCTGACGAACAAAATCGGAAGCAACAAGAAGAGCAAAAAGCACAGCAAGCTCAAACACAACCAGCTAATGGTAATACTGATAGTGCATACTACAAAAATTGTGCTGCAGTTAGAGCAGCTGGGAAAGCTCCTTTACATAAAGGGCAACCAGGTTATAGCTCTCATCTTGATCGTGATGGCGATGGAATTGCATGTGAAAAATAATAATAAAAAAGAAGCTTTTACTAAGCTTCTTTTTTATTAACGTAAAATATTACCACTTATTACTTTCCCCCCTTATTTTAATAACATTCTTATTATTATTCTCAAAAATGACACAGAATAAGTGATTTCAATCACTACATAGATTTTAATTTATCGCTATTCTTAATTCAGATATTACATTTAAACTTTATGGAGGCATTCATATGGAACATACATTTACTGAAACTTCTATTGTCGGTGAGATTGTTACACAATTCCCGAAAGCTAGTGATCTTTTTAAATCATATAGAATAGATTTTTGTTGTGGTGGCAATAAACCACTTATTGATGCAATTCATGAAAGAAATTTATCAGCTACTGAAGTGCTTACAGAGTTAAATACGCTTTATAATAATATGAAACGATTAAATGAATCTGAAATTGATTGGAAAAATGCTTCTTATCGCGAATTGATTGATTATGTTATAAATAAGCATCATCGCTATTTAAATGAAGAGTTGCCACAATTAAGTCCGTATGTGACAAAAGTAGTACGTGTTCATGGGGCAAGTCAGCCTCATTTAGCTCAAATTCATAAGCTATTTCATGAACTAAAGATGGAACTAGAACAACATTTAATTAAAGAAGAAACAGAAAATTTTCCATTAATTTTAGAATTTGAACAAAATCCAACTGAAGAAAACTATGTGAAGTTACGTAAAGTAGTAGATGAGTTGGAAAATGAACATAACCACGCAGGCAACATTATTAAAGAGCTTCGTAAAGTTACAAATGACTTTACTCCTCCAGAAGGAGCTTGCGGCACTTATCGACTTGTTTACCAACGCCTTGAAGCACTAGAGTCTGATTTATTTGAGCATATTCATTTAGAAAATAACATTTTATTTCCACGTGCAATTACGAGAGTATAAATCAAGTGCAGGACATGAGTATACATACTTATGTCCTGTTTTTTCATTTGGTAAAGAATATACACATCCCTCTCGAATAAATCCGAATTTTAACAATTTGTGAATCATTATAAAAATGTGATAAATATCACATCTCCCTCTTTTTAAATTTTCTATAATAGAAATATAATCCTTTGTTCAATACTTCACATAAAAAGGGGAAACGAAAATGAAAAAACGTTTAGTTATGATCGGAAATGGTATGGCTGGCATACGTTGTATGGAAGAAATATTAAAACATGATAGTGATTCATATGAGATTACTATTTTTGGAGATGAACCACATCCAAACTACAATCGCATTATGCTCTCTCATGTTTTACAAGGCAAAACAAATATGCAAGATATCATTATGAATGAATATAGTTGGTATGAGGAAAATGAAATAACTTTGTATACAGATGAAAGGGTTCAAAGTATTAACCGAGAAGAAAAAATAATTATCACAGAAAAAAATCGTACTCTTACATATGACAAACTAATTATCGCAACAGGTTCTAGTGCTTTTATTTTGCCTGTAGAAGGTTCCACTCTCTCTGGTGTAACAGGATTTCGAACAATTGAAGATACACAATTTATGATAGACACCGCTAAAGAAAAGAAAAAGGCCGTTGTTATTGGTGGTGGGTTACTTGGTCTAGAAGCGGCAAGAGGTCTTATTGACTTAGGAATGGACGTACATGTTGTTCATTTAATGCCAAGCTTAATGGAGCAGCAACTAGATACGAAAGCTGCTTCTCTTCTGCGCGAAGATTTAGAAGTCCAAGGCATGAAGTTTTTAATGGAAAAGAAAACTGTAAAAATTCTTGGTACAGACCATGTTGAGGGCATTCAATTTGAAGATGGTGAAGTTGTAGATTGCGATTTAATCGTAATGGCTGTCGGAATACGCCCAAATACGCAAATAGCAAAAGATGCTGGTTTAATTGTAAATCGCGGTATTGTAGTCAATGACTATATGCTAACAAATGACGAATCCATTTATGCAGTTGGAGAATGTGCAGAACATAACGGTATCGCATATGGACTTGTTGCTCCTCTTTATGAACAAGGTGCGATATTAGCAAAACATATAACGAATTTACAAACTGATGGATATACGGGCAGTATCGTCGGTACGCAATTAAAAGTTGCAGGTTGTGATTTATTCTCTGCTGGCCAAATTTATGAAGATGACCAAACGAAAGCAATATCCATCTTTGATGAATGTAAACGTTCCTATAAAAAAGTATTAATTCGTGACAATAAAGTCGTCGGTATCGTTTTATATGGTGACACAGCTGACGGTACACGCCTCTTTAGCATGTTAAAGAAAGAAGAAGATATACAAGAATATACAGCCGCTTCCATTCTTCACAAAGCTGGTGAAGAAAGTGAACTTAACGTTGCTACTATGAGTGCTGATGACACGATTTGCGGATGTAATGGTGTTACGAAAGGCACAATCGTTCACGCCATTTTAGAACAAGAGTTAAAGACTTTTGAAGAAGTTAAAGGCTGTACGAAAGCCGCAGGGTCTTGTGGTAAATGTCGTCCGCTTGTAGAACAAGTTTTATCTCATACACTTGGAGATGCTTTTGATGCTTCTGTGCAGTCTACCGGTATGTGCGGATGTACACCTTTATCACGTGATAAAGTCGTAGCGGCCATTCATGAGAAAGGTTTAAAATCTCCAAAAGAAGTACGAAACGTTCTTGGTTTTGTACATGAAGAAGGCTGTTCAAAATGTCGTCCTGCTTTAAACTACTATTTACGTATGGCGATTCCAGAAGAATATGAAGATGATAAATCATCCCGTTTCGTGAATGAAAGAATGAATGGTAACATCCAGCACGATGGTACATTCTCTGTTATTCCACGCATGTACGGAGGTGTTACAACAGCTGATGATTTAATGAAAATTGCTGAAGTTGCGAAAAAGTACGATGTTCCACTTGTGAAAATTACAGGTGCGAGCCGAATTGGCTTATACGGTATTAAGAAACAAGATTTACCTAACGTATGGGCTGAATTAAATATGACTTCTGGATATGCGTATTCAAAATCTCTTCGTAATGTAAAATCATGTGTTGGCTCTCGTTTCTGCCGTTTCGGTACGAAAGATTCATTAGGACTTGGTATGTTGCTTGAACAATCATTAGAAATGGTAGATACACCTCATAAAATGAAGATGGGTGTAACGGGCTGTCCGCGTAACTGTGCGGAAGTACTGACGAAAGATTTTGGCGTTGTTTGTGTCGAAAATGGATACCAACTTTATATTGGCGGAAATGGTGGTACGGAAGTACGCGAAGCTGATTTTGTAATGATTGTCCCTACTGAAGATGATGTCCTTCGCATCGCTACAGCTTACATGCAATATTATCGTGAAACTGGTATTTACGGAGAGCGTACTGCCTACTGGACAGAGCGTTTAGGCTTCGATCACATAAAAGAAATACTGCAAGATGCAAATATGGTCACTACACTAAATGAACGCTTCCAAACAGCTCGTGGCACATATAAAGAAGCTTGGGGACAAGCAATAGAAACGAAGTCGTTAAAAGCGATGTATGAAGTAGAAACTGTGAAATAAGGAGCTGTGATTTATATGATACAAACGAAAGATAAAATAAAAATTATGCGTGCAGAAGACCTTCCTATTCAAATCGGTAAAGAGGTGCAAATGAAAGGTATATCTATCGCCCTATTCCGCCTTTCAAATGGCGATGTTCGAGCTGTAGAAAATCGTTGTCCTCATAAAAACGGACCGTTAGCAGAAGGAATTGTGTCTGGCGAATTCGTCTTTTGTCCACTACATGATTGGAAAATTTCATTACTAACAGGTGAAGTTCAAAAACCTGATGACGGTTGTATTCAAACGTATGAAGTAGAAGTTATTGACGGGGATATTTATATATACATGTAATTTACGAAAGGAAGCCTCCCCCTGGCTTCCTTTTACATAAAAATAGATGAGGTGCGATTATGAACGGATATGTATATTTAGTTGGTGCAGGACCAGGTGATGAAGGGCTTATTACAAAGAAAGCGATAGATTGTTTAAATCGTGCAGATATCGTTTTATATGACCGTTTATTAAACCCTTTCTTTCTTAGTTATACAAAAGAAACATGTGAACTTATTTATTGCGGAAAAATGCCAAAGAATCATACTATGCGACAAGAAATGATTAACGCCCACCTCCTTCAATTTGCGAAAGAAGGAAAAATCGTAGTCCGCTTAAAGGGCGGAGATCCATCTATTTTTGGCCGTGTTGGTGAAGAAGCAGAAACTTTAGCATCTGCGAACATTCCATATGAAATTGTACCAGGCATTACATCTAGCATCGCCGCTAGTAGCTATGCTGGCATCCCCCTCACCCACCGCAACTATAGTAATAGCGTCACTTTATTAACTGGGCATGCGAAAGGTCCTTTAACCGATCATGGAAAATATAATTCATCCCACAATAGCGACACAATCGCCTACTACATGGGTATAAAAAACTTACCTACAATTTGCGAAAATTTACTACAAGCAGGCAAAAAGGAAGATACACCAATAGCAGTCATCGAATGGGGTACGACAGGGAAACAGCGCGTTGTCACAGGAACACTTTCAACTATTGTTCCTATCGTCAAAAACGAGAATATTTCTAATCCTTCTATGACAATTGTTGGTGATGTCGTTTCCTTACGTAATCAAATCTCTTGGAAAGAACGCAAGCCATTGCACAGCAAGAAAGTTTTATTTGCATCTGCAACAAATAAAAAAAGCGCAATAAAGCAAATGTTACAAGAGTCCGGTGCAGAAATATATCAAATTCCAACTTTCAAAAAGAAAGAATACACATTAACCTCTGAACAAATCAATAAGATTTTTAACGTTGATCGTCTTGTATTTTGTTCCGCTGACAGTGTAGACATCTTAATGCAATCATGCAGTAAATATTATAAAGATATTCGTTCCTTACAGGCAGAACTTCAGTATATGAACCTTTCTATTCAAGAAAAGCTCATGCAATATGGATTGTTCAGTAAACCTGCGCAATTTTCTTCGAATTCAACGATTTATTTAGGACGAAACATTAACCGAATTGCTGTTATTCAAGAAAAAATTGGTGCTGGTTCCTATATGATGACTCATGAGTACACAATTGATCATCGCTTCGATGAAATTCATTCACGTATTCTTTCTGAATTCTCATGGGATAGCATTGTATTTGAAGGTCGTGCTTCTATTGATACGTTTCTAGCAGAAATAAAACGCCTTGGCTTTATCAATATTCTTACTCTCCCATTCTCGTATACCGACGTTCCAACTTTACACTATGCAAATAAAGTTGGGTTTCATAACGTAGATCATCAATTACAAGAAACTCTTATGAAGAAAGACATGGTGAGACAATGAAAGGAATTGTATATGTTGGACATGGGAGCCGGCTACAAGAAGGTAATGAACAATTCATTCAATTTATTCAATCTGTTATGAAAGAGCGAAACGAAAGAATTCAAAAAATAGCTTTTCTAGAACTAACGACACCTACTATTTCGGATGCAGTTACAGAAACGATAATAGAGGGAGTAACTGAAATAATGATTGTACCTGTTTTATTATTTGCAGCAGCTCACTATAAACGTGATATTCCTTTTGAAATAGAGCAACTACAAAAGAAATATCCACAAATAACATTTTCAGTTGTACCTCCTTTTAGTACACATCCACATATGGTGGAACTTGTAGTAAAAAGAATACGTGAAACGATGCCAATGCAAGGTAGTAGTGTTTTACTCGTAGGGAGAGGTAGTAGTGATCCACAGCCGATACATGAGTTACAACAAATCGGAGCAGCTGTCGAACGAAAACTCGGTATGCCAGTATCCTGTTCCTTTTTAACGAAAGGAACTCCCTCTTTTGCTGCTGAGCTCAAGGCTATAACATCGACTGCGTCCCATGTATATGTCATGCCGTATCTTCTCTTTACCGGATTATTACTTCAAAAAATTAAGTTGCATACGAAAAAATATAATCATGTTACGACTTGTAACTGTCTTCAGTTTGATACATATATGAAACTAACATTGTTAGAACGAATGGAGGAATGCATATATGTATAACATGTACCCTCTTATGTTTAATCTACAAAATAAAGTGGTCATTATCATTGGTGGAGGTAAAATTGCATATCGAAAAGCGTCTGGATTAAAAGATACAGGCGCTTTTGTCACCGTTATCAGCCCAGAAATTTGCGAGGAAATGAAGGGACTTTCTTATATTACTTGGAAGCAAAAAGCTTTTAGTAATGATGATATTAAAGATGCTCACCTTATTTATGCAGCTACAAATCAACACGCTGTAAATATGATGGTCAAACAGGCCGCTCATGATTTCCAGTGGGTTAACGTTGTAAGTGATGGTACAGAATCATCTTTTCACACACCTGGCGTTATAAGAAATAATGAATATGTTGTCACTATTTCAACTTCAGGTAAGGACCCATCGTTTACGAAGCGTATGAAACAGGAATTAACTTCTGTCCTTGCTAAACTTATAAAAAGACTTTCTCGTACTCATAAAATGTAATCTATCACTTAGCTAAAATAGTAATTAGCTTTGAACAAACGTTTTTTAGGATCAGACAAACAATTGGACAAGAATCTGTGAAGAAAAATAACGGCAACAATTACGGACAAAAAAAGCAGTTGCTTGAGGGCAACTGCTTCAATACAGGTTTTATATTGGATATTCATTCAACCAAATTAGCGCTTGTTCATAATCATCAAAAAATCTCACAGATTCTTTCGTATTAGATTGTTGTAAATAATCCATTATCTCCCCCTCTTCAAGGAGAAATGCAATTGCCGTACTGTTATTCAAAATGATTTCATTGAAGAACTTCTCTTTCCATACTTTTTGAACAGAAAAATGATTTGGCGTGTATCCTTTTCTATCCACCAACAATTTGTATTTCCGCCCTTCAGAAATGAATTGCTGACAAACCTGCTCAAAACCATTAAACCATTCATACACATCATCTGTTTTTATATTTCCAACTAGATGGGTAACAATTATATCTCCTGAAACTGTTGTGCTGATATTCTGTTTACTCAACTTGGAATCCCCCCTTAGTTACAATTTTGCGAAAAAACCGCATAAAATCAATAAAGAAAAAATTCTTACTTGACACTCCCACCCCATCGCTATCAAACTAAGCTCACGTAACGTCAATTATAAGCGAAATTATGTCTTTTTTCGCAAGTCTATATGCAGATGCTTTAAAGATTTTCATACGAAATAACCCGTAACGAGTTTCCTTTTTTTGAATTAAGCCACTTGATTATCAGACACGGTACAATTGTAAACGCCCCCCAATATATCATAGACTGTTTTCTTCTCATATCGATGGGATTTCCGTCCATCATTTACCGCCTCAAATCTATTCGTTTTTGCACGTATATTCAAAACAAAATATATGAAAAATAAATAACGACAGTTACTGTAATCATGCTGAAAAGTGTTGAAAATAAAACGATTTGTGCATGTAATTCAGGCTCTATTTGATATTCCATAGCAATGGTTGATGTATTTCTTGAAGTCGGAAAAGAACTTGCAATAAATAACGATTGTGCAACAATACCATCGATGTTTAGTATGTATATTACGGCAAGTGCTAATAATGGTCCCAACAGTAACCTTCCAATTAAAGCCCATGTTATGACTCGATGGAAAAAATTAAGTTTAATGTTGGATAATTGTGCCCCTAGCAATATGAGTGTTATTGCAATAAAACCATTCGCAAGCTGATTAAGAGGTAGCAAGATAGAATTAGGTATTTGAATTTTAAAAGATTGAAAGAGAACCCCTAATACGAGCGCATGAAATACGGGCAGTCTTAGAAATGATTGAATAATACCTCCGATTGTTTTTGTTGCTGATAGTAAGTTATATATCCCATATGAATAAGTTAAAAGATTCTGGAAAATCACAATAAAAATCTGAATGGAAACCCCCACTGGATTGTGACTGAAAATCAATTGACTTACTGGTAACCCATAATTACCGGAATTCATTAACGAAATGCTATTTTTTAGAGCTGCACTTTCTCCTTTTTCTAACTTTAATGTTTTTGAAATGAAATGACTTACTATGATCAGACTCAGACTATAAAGCATTAAATAGTATATTATCTGGAGCAACAAACTTGTCTCTATACTAATATCATATATATTCACAAATACAGCCGCTGGCATTAAGCAATAAGTAATAAGTGTAGAAAGCTGCTTTAAGTTAAATTGGAACTTTCTTTGTAAGATTGCACCAATTAGCATCAATATTAATATTGGTAATATTACGTCTAATATAATAAAAACAAACATTTAAAACCTCATTCTACATATATTTTAGTTGGATTAAACGCTTTACTAAATATGGACCACATTTAATTCATCGGAAAACACCCTTAGTTCTCAATAATCAGAAAACTAAAACCAATAATATGAAAATGTACATCAAAAATTCTTATTTCATTTCCCTCTCCTCTCTTTTCTTTAACATATCAAATATAACTCATAAAGAAAATTATGGATTATTTATACAAATTCATAATTTTATCTTATTGACCTAAACTATCTTCTTTATTTTAAGTATACTTTTTCACAATATCCATTAGCCTTACCAAAAAATCTGACCCTAAAAAAATCTGATACTGCAGTTACTATGCGAAAAATACTTACATCAATTCCATACTTGTCGCTTGAGTCACCTAACACACCTGATACTTGTTTATCTTGAGTGGACTTATATTTTTTTCATCTAAACATCCCGATTCAATTAAATATTTGCATTCTAAAAATGAGTTCGATCTTTAGAATAGATTTAAGATTTCCTTAACTAATCTGCCCTTTAATTGAATAACTTTTGACATCTTCATTTTAAAAGCACATTCTTATAGAAAATAAGCGTTTGTTGAGAGATCAATAAAAACATGTTGAAGCCTATTACTAAAAGAACCATCCCAAAATACTTTGGGATGGTTCTTTTTCCTTATTAATGATTCTTTAACATCACTAACAGCTTTTCTTGACTATACATCCACACTGTAATGATTAAACAAGCAAGCGCGACTTCTGATAATGCCATAAATCCAATTGCATAATGACCTGTTAATTGGAATAGTAATGTTAAAATTAGTGGCGGGAAGAATCCTCCTAGTCCGCCTAAAGCTGAAACGAGCCCATTTACAATACCGGCTTGTTCTGAGAAGTACATTGGAACGAGTTTGAAGATTGTACCATTTCCAATCCCTGCACAAAATGCGACTAGTAGGCAACCAAATGTATACACGTTCATACTAGGCATAAATGATAAAATAATACCTGAAAGTGTTAAACCGATAAATACGAAGATTAATATTTTAAATGGATTAAACTTATCACCGAGCCAACCACCAATCGGGCGCATAATTGTTGCGAGTACAATGAATCCGGCTGTCCGCATACCTGCATCTACTTTCTCTAATCCGAAGTGAGATACTAAAAAGTTTGGTAAGTATACTGTAAATGCGACAAATGATCCGAATGTTAAAAAGTAAAAGATACATAGAAACCAAAGTTTTTCATTTTTATATACACCTTTTATTTGTTCCATTAATGGTGTATTCACCTTTTTCTCCTTACGATCGCCTAATAAAAAGTTCATAAGTGCAAATGCTGCGAGTAAAACTAAATAACACTGTACTGTCGTTCTCCAGCCAACTGAAGTTGCGATAACTGGTGCTAAGAACGAAGTAATTGCTGTTCCTGCGTTACCGACACCGTATATACCATTTACAAAACCGTGACTCTCTTTCGGAAAGTATTTCGGTAAAGAAGTTACGCCTACAGAGAATACAGCACCACCGATTCCGACAAATAAACCACCAATAATTAAATCCATCATTGAATTGGCAACACTAATATAAAAGACAGGAAATAATAATAGAATAAAACTAATAAAGAATAATTTTCTTGCTCCGAAACGATTTGTCCAATAACCAATTGGAATGCGAAGAACAGAACCTAATATAACCGGTACTGCTGTTACCATAGAAATTTGTCCCGCAGTTAATGGAATATCCGCTTTAATATAAGGCATTAATGATGATAAAATGACCCATACCATAAACCCGATAACTAGATTAGAAGTTTGTAAACTTAATTGAAAATTAGGACTTTTCATCCTGTTCCCTCCTATGTATGCATAGTTATATTCATTCCCTCCAGCCTAATCACGTCCTAACATGATTAGGCTGAAAAGAATCAACCACCACTCACTGGCGGAATCATTGCTATAACATCGCCAGTTTGAATGATGTCATCCTCATTTGCATACTCTTCATTTATAGCAACCATAATCTCACTTGAAATCGCTACGTCGTATTTCTTAATGAGCACTTCCTTAAGTTTAGCAACCGTAATATTTTCACAATCTATGTGTAATGCTGACTTACTTACTTCTTCTTGTAAATGTGCAAATAATAGTACTTCAATCATATTCTCATCCCCTTTCCAGGCTCATCATTCTCATATGCTACCTTTTCTAACTGATCACCTATCCATGATTCACCATCTTCCCAAAATTCTTTCTTCCAAATGGGAACGATTTGTTTTATACGCTCCATAATATATTCGTTCGCCTCATAGGCTGCTTTCCGGTGTGGTGTAGAAACAGAGACGACAACAGCAAGATCACAAATTTGTAATGTACCAATGCGATGTGTAATGGCGACAAATGTCCCAGGCCACCTCTCTCCTACTTCAGTACCAATTTTCTCAAGCTGTTTTTCTGCCATTGTTTTATATGCTACATACTCTAAATATAGCGTACGACGGCCTTTCGTAAATTCTCTAACAGTACCAATGAAAGTAGTAACTGCGCCGCACTCACGACAAATTACTTTGTTTGTAACTTCCTCAATTGAAATAGGTGTATCAATCACTTCATAATACGTATGTGTCATCTTGCACCTCTTATCTTCATATAAGTTAGCAATCTATTTTTCTATCATTTGTACGACCGAAGTGGTTCTTCCCATGGCCACTCACTTCCAGCGTTTGATTCTAATAACAGTACCGAAACAGTTATTCCTGCTTCAAATCCCCTTGTTCCTCCCGGCAGGACAATAAATGCGTTCGCCTCTGCAAGTGAAGAAATTGCACTAGATTTATCTAAACCAACTGGTGTCGCTTGCAATTTTCCATTTACAATTTCCACTTTTCCTCTTACAAAACGAGTGAATGGGTTTGCTTTTGGAAAGTCTTTTTGTAAAATCGCCTCTGCACGAAATACATGCGAATCTTTTCTATGCAAGTATGTTCGAATAACTGGCCGAACAAATAATTCACAACCGACATAACAAGCAGAAGGATTACCAGATAAACCAAATAGTAGTTTTCCTTCTACCTCAGCTACAGTTGTCACACTTCCTGGTCGCATCGCTATTTTGCTAAAAAGTACATTTGCTTGTAATCTCTCATAAATAGCAGGTAAATAGTCATAATCTCCTACCGAAACGCCACCAGTTGTAATTAAAATATCGACTTCTTTTATCGCTTTTTTTACAGTGTTATAACACGTCTCAATATCGTCAGCGAACTGTCCATAATACTGTACAACTCCGCCAGCTCGTTCAATTTGAGCAGCAATCATATAGGAGTTACTATTTCGAATCTTCCCTGGCTTTAAGTGTTCATGTACTTCAAGCAGTTCGCTTCCTGTCGTTACAATTCCAATAACCGGCTGTTTTATAACGTGTACAGAACTATAACCAAACGTAGCAAGAAGTGCTGCTACTCCAGGATTAATAACAGTACCTTTTTTCACAAGGACGGTATTTTGTTTTACATCTTCTCCTTTAAAAGAAATGTTATCCCCAGCAATAAAGGAGCGTTTCAATTTCATATAAGTCTTTTCATTTTCTTCAAACCCTTCCGTTAGCTCCAACATAACAACCGCACTACACCCTTTCGGAATTGCTGCTCCTGTCATAATACGGACAGCTTGAAACTCTTTCACTTCTTCTGTAAAAACAAAACCTGCTCCAATTTCGCCAATTACTTCAAACTGAATGGGGTTACTACTACTCGCTTCTTTTGTATCTTCCGCTCGAATCGCAAACCCATCGTACGGAGAGCGATTAAAATGCGGAACATCATGATCTGCAATAACATCTTCTCCAAGTGTTCTACCGTAGCTTTCTATAAGAGAAACCTTTTCTATTTCACCTTGGTAGGCATATTCCATTACACGCGCAACTGCTTCTGCCACTGGAATTGGTATACGTTTTTCTAACATTCTTTTTTCACCTCTTTTCAATAAGGTGACGCTCACTTTCTGTTCACCCTATATATGTTGCGTATAATCGTTTTGCTATTTTCACATCATTTGTCCCATGAATAAATGCCCTACCGTCTATAAATAAAACGAAACGATATTCATCAATTAAAAATGATAGTAAGTAAGGTGTTTTTTTGACATGTACACTCTTTTGTAATCGTTTTTGAATTTCGGTTAAATTAAGATTTCTCTTTATTCCTGAACGGATTTGAACTGTATTCCGTCCGCATAACACTTCCGTTTTCATTTGTGCTTCAAATGTTAAACTTGGATACGTTCGTAATTTCCCACAAGATGGACATGTACTTTTTTTCTGTCTATTTACTTTTAATGAGAGATATTGATTGTTCCAAATATCAAATGATAACATCGTCCCTCTTAACGACTCATAATCATCCACTAATATTTTCATCGCCTCTGTTATTTGGTGAGCAACGACCATTTGTACAGCTGGCTGAATGATTCCAGCTGTATCGCATGTTGCACCGCTCATAGGATGATCCATCAGACAGCGAAAACATGGTGTTTTCCCAGGGAGAATTGTATACGTTACACCGTAACTTCCAACGCAACCACCGTATATCCAAGGTATATTTTCTTTTTGTGAAATGTCATTTATAAGTAGGCGCGTATCGAAATTGTCAGTCGCATCTATGATGAGATCCACTTCTTTTGTTAACTCTTCTATTTCTCGCATTGTGACATCTGTTACAACTGGTACAATTTCCACTTCCGAATTAATCTTTCTTACATGTTCTGCTGCTGCAATTGCTTTTGGTTTGCATTGCTTTGCATCTTCTTCTGTATATAACTGTTGCCGCTGTAAATTACTCCATTCGACGTAGTCACGATCGGCAATTGTCAATTTCCCAATTCCCATCCTAGCAAATGCTTCTGCATTCGCAGCTCCTAGTGCACCCGCACCGATTAAAAGTACATGCTTTTCTCTTATTTTTCTTTGACCCATTTCACCTATTCTAGAAAACAATACTTGCCTTGAATATCGCTCTTGCATAGGAAATCCTCCTCTCGCTATCCGCCAATGTAAGACATTTCAACTTTTTGACGTTTATTTGTACTATCCGCCGTTCTTTCATCTGAATATCGATCTGTTCTATATCGCCACGTATGTTGTAAAATTTTTAATAGTGATGCATCAGAAATATTTTCTCGAAGAAGCGTTCGCAAATCCGTTCCTTTCGTTCCAAATAGACACGTAAAAAACTTACCGTCTGCCGAAATACGAGCTCTCGTACAAGAAGAACAAAATGACTCTGATACTGAAGTAATAAATCCAACTTCTGCATCGCTCCCTACATATCGATACAATTTCGCAACTTCTCCAAAATAACGAGGTGTAACAGGTTCAACCGGATATACGCGATTAATCTTCTCTATTAATTGTTCCTTCGTAATCACTTGTTCAAAATTCCATCCGTTCGTACTGCCTACATCCATAAACTCAATGAAACGGAGCTGAATTTCTTTTTCTTTAAAATAACGAGCCATATGAAGAATTTGACTATCATTCATTCCTTTTTTTACGACCATATTTACCTTTACCTCTAATCCAGCAGCCTTTGCTGCTTCAATTCCTTTCAGTACAGGTTTTGTATTTACATTTCGTCCATTAATTTTTTTAAAGACATAATCCTCTATCGCATCTAAACTAATATTTACACGTTTTAATCCCGCTTCTTTTAACGCCTTTGCTTGTTTTGCTAAATGAATACCGTTTGTTGTGAGTCCAATATCTTTTAAGCCTTCTAACTTTGCAAGTCTTGCAATTAACATCGGTAAGTCTTTACGCAATAACGGTTCACCGCCAGTAAGCCTAATTTTATTGACTCCCATACTTATAAATACTTTCGCTAATCTTTCTATTTCATCAAAAGTTAATAAAAGCTCTTCCTGTAAAAAAGCATAATCAGGTCCGAACACTTCAGCAGGCATACAGTATGTGCACCTAAAATTACAACGATCAATAACTGAAATACGTAAATCTTGAAGTGGCCGTTCTAAAGAATCTTTCATGTTCTCGTGCATCTATATCCCTTCTTTTCTTCTGTAATCCTTAGTAAGCTTTTATTTTTTTATTTGCCTTCATTATAAAAAAGAAGCTACATATTCAATGTGACTTTTCTCACATTAATTTCCCCATTCAAAAACTTTTCACAAATCCGTTCGAATTTTGTTCACATCTTCATTCCCTATTCCTTACGGTCATTGAAATTTAACTTTATTTTTGAAATAGCTCTTGCATTTTCATCATACTTACACTCAAAATAGGAAATGTATTGCTTATAAGAAGAAAGGTGATCACTGTGGCAAACAGTATGACATTATCTCAAGATTTAAAAGAATTACTTGCATCTGTTGAATATAAAATGCAAATTAAAAAAGGTAGTTTTATTTTTCAAGAAGGTATGGAGGCAACAGAGCTCTATATCATTCACTCAGGAAAAGTACAAATTAGTAAACTAAGTGCTGACGGACAAGAATTAACACTTCGAATTTGTTCAGAATATGACATTATTGGAGAATTAACATTGTTCACGGACAATGCGAAATACTTATTAAATTCAAAATGTCTTGAGGATGTGGAAGTAGGCGTTATAAAGCGTGAAGCGTTAGAAAAAGCATTACTCCAAAAACCTGCACTCGTATTTGAATTTATGAAATGGATTAGTGAACATTTAAGAAGAATGCAAACGAAGTTCCGAGATTTAGTATTACACGGTAAAAAAGGTGCCCTGTATTCTACCCTTATACGAATGACAAATAGTTACGGTATATTAAAAGAAAATGGGATTCTCATCGATTTACCATTAACAAATCAAGAACTTGCTAATTTCTGTGCAACTTCACGTGAAAGTGTAAATCGAATGTTAAATGAATTAAAAAAGCAAGGTACAATTTCAATTCATAAAGGAAAGATTACAATCCACGATTTACAATTTTTAAAATGTGAAATTGCTTGTGAAGATTGCTCTGCTTCTGTTTGTAGTATTGATTAGCATCTTATTTAGATGCTAATCTTTTTTCAATTTAAACTACTTATTAACGGTTATTCCCTATGTAAACAAAAACGAGGCCTTCCATATTAGACCTCGTTTCGTTTTAACCATTAGCTCCTATCCGTTTACAGCAGTATTATTTTTTCAACTCATTAGGAATACGTCTTCTATAAATTACATAACTACGGCTTACGTATTTAATTGGAGCACTAAATACATGTACAAGTCTAGTAAATGGCCATACTGCAAATAGCCCGAACCCTGCAAGAATATGAATTTTAAACCATACTGGTACTTCCATCATATATTCGACTTTCGGTTGGAAAATAAAAAGACTTCGGAACCAAGGACCGATCGTTGTACGATAATCAAACCCTTTTGAGTCGATATTTAAAAATGTTGAAGAAAGTCCTGCTAGCATTACGATCAGTAATAATAT
Source organism: Bacillus cereus group sp. BfR-BA-01347 (assembly GCF_022663835.1). Taxonomy (NCBI): domain Bacteria; kingdom Bacillati; phylum Bacillota; class Bacilli; order Caryophanales; family Bacillaceae; genus Bacillus; species Bacillus cereus group sp. BfR-BA-01347. The sequence continues at coordinate 57,051 of NZ_JAKUGG010000021.1, forward strand.
AAGCGCAATATAATCTCCCTTCGTACTCGTTGCAATGATACGTTTTACTGTTACGCGGCGATACGTTAATATAATTAAACCGATGATAGAAGCAACACCTGCCGGAAGCCCGAAACTAATTGCCATTATGTGATACGTATGCTCAGAAATTCCTATTGAACGGTATACAGCTTCTGGAATTAAAATCCCCATAACGTGACCGCCAATTACGAACATGATTCCAAAGTGGAATAATAGACTTCCGATTCGAAGCATTTTCTTTTCTAATAGTTCACTAGATTTTGATGTCCATCCAAATTGATCATAGTTGTATCTGAAAATATGTCCACCGATAAAGATTGCAAAAATGATATAGGGAAACAACACCCATAGAAATTGATCCATCATTTTGACAACTCTCCTTTCTAATTTGCCTGTACACCCCATGCTTCGATAGCGAGTAGAACAGCCGCAAGAATTGGTTCATACATACTGTCTGCTTCTTTTAATTGAGCGTGTAACGCTTGTATATTCTCCGTGTATTTGCTCATAATTGGTCCACTGTCTCTCTCATTTGCATTTGCAAAGAACTCAAGCAAGAGTGGTAAATAATCAGGTAGTTCTTTATCTGTTACTTCAAAACCAGATTTTTTATAATGCTGTTTTAACTCTAGTAATTCAATCCCTCTTTCTCTTTGTTCACCAGTGTTCATATACGTTAAATACATATTCGTCTTTTTACCAAAATCAAATGTATATACGTAACCATCAATGAGTTGATCGTTCGTTTTATTTAGCGCTTGTTTTATAAATGCTGTAAGTGAAGCTTTAACATCGTCCTGTTCAATCGCTTCCATCTCTTCTTGTAATTCAGCTAAAGCTTCTCTCCACCCGATTTCTGGGTAGGAGAGAAGAAATGAAGAACATGAAAAAGCAGTTTGTAAACTTTGTTTCATATTTTTCCGCCCCCATTATTTAAGAAATTGTCATACAAGAGCCTGGACCACCTGCAAATGATAAACCACAGCTTCCTTGTTCGTTATATAAATCTGCAACTTGTTCACGGTGAGATGTCGGGATAACAAAACGATCTTTATATTTTGCGATAGCAAGAAGACGATACATATCTTCTACATCCTGTTTCGTTAAGCCAAGTTCTTTTAATACAGCTTCATTTGGTACTTTATTAATTTGAAGTGCTCTCATATGCGTTCGCATAACAGCCATTTTCTTCAATGTAAGACGAATATGTGATTCATCCCCTGCAGTGAGTAAATTCGCTAAATATTGAATTGGAATACGCATATTATCAATAGCAGGGAAAATCTCTTCTGCTTGCCAGTTACTACCTTTTCCTTCCACCATATTCATAATTGGGCTAAGCGGCGGGATATACCAAACCATTGGCATTGTACGATACTCTGGGTGAAGAGGTAGAGCAATTTTCCAATCGATAATCATTTTATAAATTGGCGATTGTTGCGCCGCTTTAATCCATTCTTCAGGAATTCCTTGTTTTTTCGCTTCAGCTGCTACTTCAGGATCATTTGGATCTAGGAAAACAGTAAGCTGAGATTCATATAAATCTTTTTCGTCTTCAACAGAAGCTGCTTCTTTTACTTTGTCAGCGTCATATAGCATTACCCCAATATATCTGATACGTCCTACACATGTTTCTGAACAAATTGTTGGCATACCAGCCTCAATACGTGGGAAACACATTGTACATTTTTCAGCTTTATTCGTTTGCCAGTTAAAATACACTTTTTTATATGGACAAGATGATACGCAGAATCTCCAAGCACGACATGCATTTTGATCCACAAGAACAATCCCATCTTCTTCACGTTTATACATTGCACCAGATGGACAAGATGATACGCACGATGGATTCATACAATGTTCGCATATGCGTGGTAAATACATCATAAAGACATTTTCAAAATCAGTTTTAATTTCTTCTTCCATTTTCTTTACGTTCGGATCTTGTAATCCTGTTATATGTCCACCAGCTAAATCATCTTCCCAGTTTGGACCCCATTCAATTTTATCGATAAATTCACCTGTAATTGCTGATTTCGGACGAGCAACTGGCTGATGCTTACGCTGCGGACTATTTGTTAACGTTTCATAATCATAGTTCCAAGGTTCAAAGTAATCATCAATCGTTGGTTGATCTGGGTTGTGGAAAATATTCATAAGGCGCTTCATTTTCGAACCGGATTTCAGCTGAATTTCACCATTTTTCAATTCCCAGCCGCCTTTATATTTCTCCTGATCTTCCCATTGCTTCGGATAACCAATACCAGGCTTCGTTTCTACGTTATTGAAATACATATATTCAGCACCTGGACGATTTGTCCAGGTGTTTTTGCATGTTACGCTACAAGTATGGCAGCCGATGCATTTATCTAGGTTCATTACCATTCCGACTTGTGCTTTAATCTTCAAGCCAATCTACCTCCTTCAGTTTGCGAATTACTACGTTTAAGTCGCGTTGATTCCCCGTCGGACCATAATAGTTAAATCCATAACTTAATTGACCATATCCACCAATCATATGCGTCGGTTTTACGTGAATTCGAGTTGGACTATTATGCGTTCCCCCGCGGTTACTTGTTAATTTCGTACCAGGTACGTTAATGTGACGATCTTGCGCATGGTGCATAAATGCCATTCCTCTCGGTATACGGTGTGTTACAACGGCACGCGCTACAACAACACCGTTACGATTAAAGCACTCAATCCAATCATTATCTGCAACACCCGCTTCAGCAGCGTCCTCTTTATTCATCCAAACGGTTGGACCACCTCTAAACAGCGTTAACATCGGTAATGAATCGAAATACATACTATGAATGGACCACTTATTATGCGGTGTTAAATAGTTCAATGTAATCTCTTTTCCTTCTACTTCAGGACGTGATTTACGGAACGGTTTATGTTGCAGAATTGGTTTAAATGTTGCCATCGTTTCACCAAATTCTTTCATCATGTCATGATCTAAATAGAAAGATTGTCGTCCAGTGATTGTTCTCCAAGGGATGAGACGTTCCACATTTGTTGTAAACGGTGAGTAACGACGTCCACCTTTTTCTGAACCTGTAAAAGCCGGAGAAGTAATTACTGTTTTTGGCTGCGCTGTAATTTGTTCAAATGTGAAGCACTCTTCTTCACGTTCTTCTGCTAAATCACGTAGTTTTAAATTTGTTTGTTTTTCAAGTGCTTCCCATGCCTTTACAGCCATATGACCGTTTGTTGTAGAAGAAAGCGTTAATACTGCTTCAGCAGCATTGATTGCTTCTTTTATGTCTGGGCAACCTTTCGCAATAGTATCCGTTCGAACAACTCCTAATTTGCTCTTTAATTGCTCATACTCTTTTTCTGCTGACCAAGAGATCCCTTTCGTACCAATCGGTTGTTTTCCGGCATTTGGTCCAAGTGCTGTCATTTTGTCATAAATCGTTTTATAATCCCTTTCAACAACATGAATTTGTGGCATCGTTTTACCCGGGATTGGTTCACATTCACCTTTACTCCAATCTTTAATCTTGCCAAGTGGTTGCGCTAATTCTTGCGGTGTATCATGAAGAAGTGGTGTTGCAACAACTTCTTTCATTGGCTCAAGATCTATTTTCTTCGCTAAATCTGACACAGCTTTAGAAAGTGAAGTGAAAATATCCCAGTCAGAGCGTGCTTCCCACGGTGAACCGATTGCTGGATTAAATGGATGCACAAATGGATGCATATCTGTACTACTTAAATCATGTTTTTCGTACCAAGTTGAAGCAGGTAAGACGATATCAGAATACAGTGCTGTTCCAGCCATACGGAAATCTAAATTAATGAGTAAATCCAGCTTCCCTTCTGGCGCTTCTTCATGCCACTTTATTTCTTCTGGTCGTAATGAATCACTGTCGTCATTCATTAACCCGTTTGTTGTACCTAATAAATGTTTTAAGAAATATTCATGTCCTTTACCAGAACTCGAAATTAAATTCGCACGCCATACGAATAAGTTGCGCGGGAAGTTGTTTTTGTTATCTGGATCTTCAATCGCAAATTTCAGTTCTTTTTCTTTTAATTTTTGTGCAACATATTTTCCGATTTCTTCTTGCGTTGTTGCACCAGCAGCAACAGCTTCTTTATATAGTTCAATTCCATTTTTCTCAAATGTAGGATAAGAAGGTAACCAACCAAGTCGCGCCGCTAAAACGTTATAATCACCGTGATGTTGATAACGAGAGTTTCCTTCCACTGGTGATGCTAAATGTCCAACTGGTGTATCTTCATAGCGCCATTGATCTGTTACGAAATAGAAGAAAGATGTACCATTTTGTAATTTTGGTGGCCCTTGCCAATCTTTTGCCATCGCGATTGTTTGCCATCCTTCTGCTGGTCGTAATTTTTCTTGCCCAACGTAATGCGCCCAGCCACCGCCGTTTACACCTTGTGCCCCAACGAGAAGTACAAGATTTAAAACGGCGCGATAAATCGTATCAGAGTTAAACCAATGGTTAATACCAGCTCCGACAATAATCATTGAGCGACCGTTCGTATCAACAGCATTTTGTGCGAACTCACGAGCGATTTGAATAATAAGCTCACGTTTCACTCCTGTCATTTTCTCTTGCCATGCAGGTGTAAACGGAACGTCATCATTGAAGTCTTTCGGCTCTTGTCCGCCAAGCCCTCGGTTCACACCGTAATTTGCTAACGTTAAGTCGTATACAGTTGTAACGAACACTTCGCCTTCTTCTGTCATAACCTTTTTCACTGGAATTGTACGTTCTAATACTTTGTTTCCATCATCAGAGAAGTACGGAATTTGTACAGTTCCAATCGATTCTTCCATTCCAAGTAAAGAAAGACGTGGATCAATCTTTTCACCTGTTTCTTCATCTTCTAAACGCAAGTTCCATTTCTTTTCGTTATCCCAACGTGAGCCCATTGTGCCATGAGGTGTTGCAAAATCATTCGTGTTCTCGTTCCAAAGAACAGGTTTCCATTCTCCTAACTTCGTTTCGCGTCCAATATCAGCAGCGTTTAAGAAACGATCAGCAACGAATTGATCTCCTTTTTGTTTCAATGTGACAAAGAAAGGAAAATCAGTATATTGCTTCGCATACTTTGTGAAATATTCCACTTGATTATCTACGTAAAATTCTTGTAAGATCACATGCCCCATTGCCATCGCAAGTGCACCATCTGTACCTTGTTTCACACTAATCCAATCATCCGCAAACTTTGTAGATTCAGCGAAGTCAGGACTGACAGAAACGACTTTCGTTCCTTTATATCGAACCTCTGCTAAAAAGTGAGCATCTGGTGTTCTCGTCATCGGTACATTTGAACCCCATGTCATAATGTAACCAGAGTTATACCAGTCACTACTTTCTGGTACATCTGTTTGATCGCCCCAAATTTGCGGAGAAGCTGGTGGTAAATCTGCGTACCAATCATAAAAACTAAGCATCGGCCCACCCATAAGTTGCATAAAACGACTACCAGCAGCATGACTTAACATCGACATAGCTGGAATTGGTGAAAAGCCAACATTTCGATCTGGCCCGTATTTAATTACTGTATAAAGTAGAGAAGCTGAAACGAGTTGTAATACTTCATCCCAATTCGCACGAATAAATCCACCTTTACCACGCGCCTGCTTATACTTACGTGCTTTTTCAGGGTTTTCCACAATACTTTTCCAAGCATCTAGTGGTGACTCGTTATTTTGTAGTTCCTCTTGCCACATACTCCAAAGAACACCACGTACATACGGATATTTCACACGAAGTGGACTATAAATGTACCAAGAAAAACTTGCTCCACGTGGGCATCCTCGCGGTTCAAAATCTGGCATATCAGGACCTGTCGTTGGATAGTTAAGCTCCTGCCCTTCCCACGTCACAATTCCATCTTTCACATATATATTCCAGCTACATGAACCAGTACAGTTCACGCCGTGTGTAGAACGAATTACTTTATCATGCTGCCAACGCTTTTTGTACACATTTTCCCATTCACGATCTTCATATGTTTCTTGTGTATGATTATCGTTATAACGATCTATTGGTGAAAAATATTTTAAACGTCTCATTAGTGCTGAAGTTTTTTTCTTCATACTGTTCACTCCTTTAATACGTCTCTCTTACATACCCTTACTATAAGAGAGGTTGTAAAATACAGATGTGACATTTCGCACAGTTCAAGAGATTGTCAAAAATTCAGTAGAAAATAAGTTTGTGAGAAAACCTTTTGTTCCTTTGTGAAGGTTATGGTTAATCGTGATTATTAGGAGAATAGTATTTTGAGGTATCGACTATTTTGCAAAAGAAAAAACGCAGGAGAAGTTCCTACGTTTTTTCTTTATAAATATATGAAAAAGAATTTTGATATTATTTCAAAAATTCCATAAAGAAAAGAATATAAATTGTATGTAAGGAATTTTTTCTTCAATGTCATTTTTAATATCAAGTCTCATTTTACATAAAACTACAAATCATTATTTACTGTATTGCCCTTAGTTACGGAAACAATTATACTAGATATAATCAAAATAAATAATCTGAATATTCTCAGAATTAAAGGTGGAAGTTTTACTATCTACATATAGAATTAGAAATATGTCAACTAAATGGATTAGAAAACGATAATAACATTAGGAGGATTACGATGCCCCAGCTTGATTCATTACATCCCACTGTAGAAAAAATAATCAATAATATTGAAAAAATAATGGTCGGAAAACGAAAAGAAACAATCTTAGCTTTGACAGCTCTCTTAGCTGAAGGTCATGTGCTATTAGAAGATGTTCCTGGTGTCGGTAAAACAATGCTAGTACGTGCTCTTTCTAAATCCATTGATGCTGATTATAAGCGAATTCAATTTACACCTGATTTACTGCCGTCAGATGTAACAGGAGTTTCTATTTATAATCCGAAAGAGCTCCAATTTGAGTTCAAGCCTGGACCAATTATGGGGAATTTTGTACTTGCTGATGAAATTAATCGTACATCTCCAAAGACACAATCTGCTTTACTTGAATGTATGGAAGAAGGCAATATTACAATAGATGGTATTACAAGACCTTTACCAAAGCCGTTCTTTGTCATGGCTACACAAAATCCGGTCGAATATGAAGGAACATATTCTCTACCAGAAGCTCAGCTCGATCGTTTCTTATTGAAACTAAAAATGGGATATCCTACACCAGAGGAAGAATTTGAAATTTTAAACCGGATGGAAAAAACAAATCCACTCTCTCAATTACAGACCATTACTACAATACAAGAATTACTTTATTTACAACAAAGCGTACGGGTAGTAAGTATGGACAAAGCAATTAAGCATTACATTGTAAAGCTTGTTAATCAGACTCGTACGTACAGTTCTATACAGTTAGGTGCAAGTCCACGTGGTTCGATTGCTTTAATGAAAGCTTCACAAGCTTATGCATTTATCCATGGCAGGAATTATGTTATTTCAGACGATGTTAAACTTTTAGCCCCTTACGTTTTAGCACATAGACTCATTCTAAAAATGGAAGCAAAATTTGAAGGAATAACTGGCAAACAAGTTATCGCAAAAATCGTTGCACGAACTACCGTGCCTACTCAAAGGACGATGAACCCTTGATGAAACGAATGCTGCGAGCGCTATATCACGTTATGAAGTTATTGCTACTCCCTTTATGCCTAGTCTTAACATTTGTGTACGCTATGTTTCAAGGAGGGTTTGTAAGTTGGTTTTTATTTTACAGCATAATTCCCATTGCTCTTTATTCGCTACTACTCCCCTTCTACGCTTTACGGGACGCTGAAGTAAAGCGAATAACAAACCAAAATGGATATGTAGTAGGAGAACAATTTGTAAGCACGATTACAATAAAAAGAAAATTTCCTTTTCCCTTACTTTATTTAGTTATAGAAGATGCACTGCCACCACAATTTATAAGTTGTAAACAAATAAAGATGAATAAGGTAGTACTCTTCCCAGGATTGAAACGAAATATTTCGTTTCAATATGTTATTGACACAATCCCTAGAGGCGAGCACACTTTTTCAAGCGTTCGTGTCAAAACTGGCGATTTATTCGGCATGATGGAGAAAGAAGTAACTTTTTTAGTTCCAGATACATTTTTAGTCTATCCCCAGTATGTAGATATAGCGTATCGACAATTGGAAAATCATTTCGAACAAGGAGCGCTTTCAGCAAATATAAATTCAGCAAAAGACTCTACAATCTCGGTCGGTGTCAGAGACTATAAACCTGGCGATCGCTTTTCATGGATCGATTGGAAAGCAACTGCACGAACAAACAATATTATGACAAAAGAGTTTGAACAACAGCGCAGCCATAATATTATGATATTCATAGACAGAACCGAGTCTCCTCTATTCGAATCAGTCGTCACATTTACTGCCTCTATCGTAAGGGCTGTCTTGAAACAAAATTCACCAGCATCATTCGTGTCTATCGGAAAAGAACAAACCATTTTCCCTTTAGACAATGGAGATACGCAGTTACAACAAATCCTTTGTCATTTAGCAAAAGTACAAGCAGACAGTGTATTTCCGCTCTCCCAGAGTGTAGACATGGAACTAAGAAAAATTTATGAACCCGTCACGGTTATACTCGTGACCAGTAATCTTTCTCCCGATATTCAAAAGGCGGCTGATTGTGCTGCTATAAGAAATAGAAAATGTATGGTTTTTGTCGTGAAAGAAAAAGCGAATCAACTTTCACACCGAGAACTCAGTATACTAGAAACTCTAAAAAAACGACAAATATTTGTAAACACGGTTTATGAAAACCGGTATACAAACGTGTTTTTTGAGGTGAGCAAATGATGATATTACAAGCAAAATACAAGTGGGATACGAACAGATTCTTCATGCATGCATGTGTATTTCTTCTTTTACTAGAATGGCTAAGACCTCTTATAGGTATTACAAATGTAGGTAGATTAGATATTTTCGTAACATTTATAGGAATTTGCTTCGCTCTCTCTTTTTTTCAAACGAGGTGGCAGATTCCTATAAAAATTGTCACAGTCTTATTTATCATTCATTCCCTATATTATAAAAATGCTTTTATAAATCCATCTTGGCTAACAACATTCTTTTCTGATATGTTTCGAAATTCCTCCCTGTTTTTCCAAGGGAATTTACTAGATATTTCTCCAGTTTTTCCGACGGTTTTATTTTTTCTCTCATTTTGGTTTTTGAGTTCTTTCACTTCATTTTGGATTATTCATAAAAAACGTGGGTTTCTATTCCTTGTATTGACTATTATTTATATCGCAACTTTTCATAACTTACATTTATACAATGCAAACTACGCTATTATTCGTACTGTTGTCATCGGCTTTTTTATGCTTAGTCTTCTTCAAGTAGAACGAATAAAAGAACGTGAACACTTACAAAATTATGCTAGAGAAATCTCAAAATTACTTAGACCACTTACAATATTTATCGTATTATTAGCAACCATTGCATACTTTGCTCCAAAATTTGGCCCTCAATGGCCAAACACAATGGATTTTTTAAAATTCAACACATCTGAAGCAAGTAAAGAACAAAAAGTTTCTACAATTGGGTATGGTTTAGATGACTCGCGATTAGGCGGTCCTTTTAAGGCGGATCCTACAATTGTTTTCACAGCACGAACGCAAAACAAACAATATTGGAGAGTAGAAACAAAAGATTTTTATACAGGAAAAGGCTGGGAAATTTCTGAAAATCCGAAAAAGATTTCTTTTAAAAATAAAAACGACGTCGTAAGCTGGTACGAACAAAATACAAAAACGAAAACGACTGAGGCAACAATTACCATGCAAAAAAGTTACCCTCACCTTACCTATCCAGCAGGATTAGTATCAGTTGAGGCTGCTTCTGATGTATCATACAGTGTTGACCCGTTTTCAGAAAAAATTTATACAATGAATGGAGACTCTTCTACTACTTTACATTCATATAAAGTAACATATGAGATCCCTGAGTTTTCCATAGAAAACTTGAAAGCTGTAAAAACAAATGAAGGTCAAGAAACAAATCCTTATTTTATGACAAAGTACACACAACTTCCCAAGTCATTACCACAGCGCGTAAAAGACTTGGCTGTCAATCTTACAAATGATAAAGACAACCGATATGATAAAGTATTAGCTATTGAAAATTACTTTACAGACAACTCTTTTACATACGAATCAACAAATGTCTTATTCCCTGCCAAAAGCCAAGATTATGTAGATCAATTCCTTTTCGATACAAAAAGCGGCTACTGTAATAATTTTTCGACGTCTATGATTGTACTACTTCGTTCTGCCGGGATTCCTGCTCGCTGGGTAAAAGGCTATACAGAAGGAACTCTTAACAATACACTTGCCTCTGCAGAAGGTGAGGATGTTTATACAATCACGAACGATAACGCACACTCTTGGGTCGAAGTATATTTCCCAGGATACGGATGGATTCCATTCGAACCAACAAAAGGATTTACTAATCCCTATAATTTTATAAATAATACGCCTGCTCCTATTTCACAAAATAGCGAAGCAAATAATTCTAATAACACGCAAATACAACAACGAAATAATGAAGCAAAACTTAAAAGTTTAATAGAAAATACAGAAGAAGCTTCTACTAAAAAGGTTACAAATTCTCAAACTAGTTTTTCTTGGTGGTACGTATTCCTCTCTACGATACTAATTAGTATTATGGGATACATTCTCTTCACCACTAGAATGATATGGAGGACATTTCTTATTATTCATTTCTATAAATACCGAAAAAATGATGCTGTTTATCAAAAAGCTTACGGTGCACTTTTAAAACAATTTGCGAGAATTGGCATACCACGGAGTGAAAGTCAAACATTCCGAGAATACGCTCTCCATATCGATACACTTTACAACTCGGCCGATATGCAACAACTTACTGCCAGTTATGAGAACGCTATGTATAAACAGAGGCAGACTGCAGAAGAATGGAAGAAATCTGTACACTTATGGGAAGTGCTTATGAAAAAAGCAGCTTCTCTACCTAAATCAGATGACTTTGATACAGTTATTTAATCTTGAAAATGTGAGTTTAAAGAAAACGTCTCAAAGAACTACATTGTTCTTTGAGACGTTTTTTAATAAAGTGAAACTCCTAATTATTCTCCAAGTACCTTCTCAATCTCAACCTCTAAATCTACCGGCTTCGTCTGCGGCGCAAAACGCCCTACTACTTTCCCGTCTTTTCCAATTAGAAACTTCGTAAAATTCCATTTCACTGCTTTCATACCGAGTAAACCTGGTGCTTGTTCTGTCATGTAGGTATATAAAGGATGAGCCTTATCACCTTTCACATCAACCTTTGCAAACATCGGGAAGTTTACACCGTAGTTTAACTCACAAAAACTAGTAATATCTGCTTCTGTACCTGGCTCTTGTCCTCCAAATTGGTTACAAGGGAAACCGAGTATTTCTAGTCCTTGGTCCTTATATTTATCATACACCTCTTGTAATCCTTTATATTGAGGTGTGAAACCACATTTACTAGCTACATTTACAATAAGAAGTGCTTTTCCTTCATAATCTCTTAACGACTTTTCTTCACCTGTAATTGTTTTAGCTGAAAAATCATAAACTGTCATTGTCTTTGCCCCTCTCTTCACTATCATTCTATGTTTATACTATACTACATTCGTGAATATACAGCTCTTATTACGTACTTACACGCTGAAATGATAGCGCTTTATTTTTGTTCGAAAATTCGACAAAAAATACTAGACTTTTATTTTGGAAAGTTTTACAATTGAAATGTGAACAAAATGTGACAGTTTATATTCCATTATAAAAGAAAAGGATGGTGTCCATTATGAAAACTGCACAACATGAAACGATTTCAAATCGCGAGTTTTATTTCGTACTATATATGATGTTATTGTATGTTACTGGCTGGGTAATCGATGTAAATGGTTTATTCTTAAGCTCCTACTTTAATTTAGCAGGAGAGATTATGCTTCCATTAGTAGGCGGGATTGTTGGACTGTTCATTATGTCTATTAATAAACAACAAACGAAATAATAATATTACAAAAAGGCAGAAGACGAGCTTTCGTTTTCTGCCTTTTTTCTATTTTAGCGTATAATAGAAACATGCAGTATATAAGGAGTGGTAAATATGAAAAAAGTAGAGCAATTATCTTCTCACCTATATCTTATTGATGATTTCGATTTACAGCATAATGAACGAACAGGTACGTACGTTTTATTAGGTGACGATATTACTTTAATTGAAACTTGTGCAGCCCCTTCTCTTCCGTATATTTTAGACGGCTTACAACAATTACATATTGATTTAAACGATGTTAAAAACATTATCGTTACACATGTGCATTTAGATCACGCTGGCGCAGCTGGTTTAATGATGGAAAAATGCCCAAATGCTACGTTATATGTGCATTCTCGTGGTGCTCGTCATATGATTGATCCAACAAAACTTATTTTAGGTGCAAAAGCTGTTTACAAAGAAGATTTCGATAAACTCTTTGATCCAATTCTTCCAATTGGAGAAGAACGTGTTCATATTGTACAACATGGTGATACGTTAAAAATTGCAAAAGACCGCACCCTTACATTTTACGATACACCAGGACATGCGAAGCACCATATTAGCATTCACGATTCATTAACAAACGGGATTTTTACTGGCGATACAATTGGAATTTATTATAGAGAACTCGCAGACGTTGATGTAGAGTTATATCTACCATCAACGTCCCCTTCACAATTCCAACCAGATGCGATGATTGCTTCTAAAAATCACATTCAAAGCATGAATGTAGATACTATTTATTTCGGTCATTACGGCGCATCCTCTCATGTTACAGAAGTATACAATCAATTGGAACATTGGTTACCTATTTTCATTCAGACTGGTAAGGAAGTCTTTGAACAGTATAATGATTTCGATGAAGCAACTAAAGCTTTACAAACTGTGTTAATGGATAAAATCTCTTCTCATCTTACAACGTTAAACGTTCCAGCTGATCATTCCGTTTATAATATTTTACATTTAGATATAGAAATTAGCGCAATGGGCATTATTGATTATTTCACGAAGCAAGAAAAAGCAAACTCCACTATTAACTAACAGTAAAAGAAGAGATATACAACAGTAGTTATTGTATATCTCTTCTTTTTTTGAATATATTTTGAGTAAAGGATGGTGGAATATAATGCAAAAAGTAATGCTATACCTCTGCTTCACATTATTTATCGTCTTATTATTATTTGTAGGAGTAAAAATTCAATTTTATTTAGATACAGACACGCAAGTGAACTTTAACGTTTATCCAAGATTATTCTACTTTACACTCTTCCCTCTTATAGTTGGCATTTTATTACGATTCCTTCAATCTATTAATCGCGAAACGAGTAAACAAAACTGGAGCTTTCAACCGGATAAATTTATTGCTATTACAGTGCCTATACTATTCATTTCCTTTTCCCCAGCACTACTCTTTTCACCACTTGCAGAATACCTACCTTATTTAGTTAATATTATTCTAATAAATACAACTTTTGTTACGATTATTAGTTTAATAGCTGGTTATTCCCTTTTAGATTGTTTTATACAAAAGGATCATGCAGCGATGAAAAAATATAATTGAATGCTTTATTTTCTTTCAATAAAAAAAGCTCGAAGCTAAAGCTTTGAGCTTTTTTACTTATCTCACCTTTTCATTTACATACTCCATAAACTGCTCCGCTTTAATAAACCTTTCTTTGTACGCTTCAGGTACTTCTTCTACTGTTATCCCCCCACTCGATTTCGTTTTTACTAATACGGTTTGATATGACATTAATGCTTCCATATATTGTTCATACTCTTCAGGAGTTAATACTTCTTTACTAGATTTATGGCCATTTAATTTATCAAAATACGGCTGAAGCTCCATCTCTATTCTTTTCATTTCTTCTTTTTTAGCTGATGATAATTGATCGTAATCAATATTACCGTTTGAATCTCCGTACGCAAGCTTTGCATCTGTTAATTTTTTTAATTCTTTTGTAAACTCTTCATATTCCTTCGCACCCATTTCATCTTTCGCTTCTAATAATTTTGCACTAAAACGCATGTACGCCTCTAATGTCATCGCTCCAGCATGTTTTTTTAAATTCTCAAAAGAACCGTATATACCATCCGCCATAATAGATTGATATGCAAAACCGGTCGTAGGGATTAAAAGTGCTGCTGCAAGCACTCCGGCGATTAGGCGTCTCTTCACCTTACTTCCCCCGCGATTCATTTTGATTTGAACAATTATTTTTTCTTTTAACTCCGGCGGGGCAACAATTCCCTTCGCTTCTTCTCGTATAGATTCTCTAACTCTACAATCTAAACTCATTTCACATTCCCTACCTCTCCTAAAAAAATTTCTTCTACTTGCTCTTTTTGACGTAGTTTCTTTAATGCCGCATGAATTCTAGATTTCACTGTACCAATTGGAATATGTAATATTTGTGCTACTTCTTCTTGTGAATAATCATGTAAGTATCTTAAGATAATAACTTGTTTCAATTTATACGGTAATTTATGAATGAGTTCGATTAGTTTTTGGTTTGATATTTTACTTACAACATCGTTAGAAAAATCAATTTGCACTGGCTTTCTTTGCTCTTCTGCTTTTTTTATAATTCGTAGTCGCATCCACCTCTTTCTTCTATAAGAATGAATTTGTTTAATCGCAAGCCCAATTAGCCAAGGACGAAATGGCTTCTCCCTATCATATTTACGAAGCGATTCATATAGCTGTATGTATACTTCTTGAACGACATCATCTACATCCGTTTTATCTTCAATTAAAAAATGTGCTGTTTTATATACTTCTTGAATCGTTACATCATACAATTCGCTATACGCTTCTTTATTGCCTGATAAAGTTAATTGAATTAAATGTGCGTAATCTATTTCACCCTTCATATTCCAGCCCTCCTTTGTCTTACACTATATATTGGCAGGTAATTCATATTTCGTTCGATTTTTTAAAAGTTTTTTTATATAAGTTAATATTATGATTCATTGAGTTCATAAGCTTCACTTATAATCAAACATAACTATTATATAATTTTCCAATTTCTAATGAACATTTAAAATGATTTATATAGTCAAATTTAGGAGGATATATGATGAAAGCTATCGTTGTAACGTCGTTCGGTGGTCCTGAAGTGATGAAATATACAGATGTGGATGTGCCGACTATTTCAGAAGACCAAGTTTTAATTCGCGTTGTTGCTACTAGTGTAAATTTCGCCGATATTAAATCCCGTTATGGTAAAAAAGGAAATAAAGCACTACCTTTTATACCAGGGATAGATGTCGCTGGTGTTGTAGAACGAGTCGGTTCTCATGTGAAAAATATTTATCCTGGACAGCGAGTCATCGCTTTTCCTCAAAATGGATCTTACGCAGAATACGTTGTCGCAAACGAAAATCTTACTTTTTCTTTACCTCATGAAGTCGATTTTCAAACTGCAGCTGCTTGTCCAATTGTATCTTTTACAAGCTATAATTTACTCGCTAATGTTGCAAGGCTTCAACAAGGTGAATCTGTACTCATTCATGCGGCTGCTGGCGGAATTGGCACTACTGCTATTCAACTTGCTAAACTATTAGAGGCTGGAACAGTTATAGGCATTGTCGGAAGTGAAGCAAAAAAAGAAATTGCTTTAGATGCTGGAGCTGATTATGTTATTTGTCATCAAGCTGAAGATTTTGTAGAGAAAGTCAATGAACTGACAAATGGTGAAGGGGTTGATGTAATTTTAGACTCTATTTCTGGAACGGTTTCTGAAAGAAGTTTAAACTGCCTTGCTTATTACGGTCGCCTCGTTCATTTCGGTAATGCTAGCGGTGAAATTGGTAACTTTCAAACGAAAGATTTACATGCAAGTTGCCGCTCTATACTCGGTTTTAGCTTTGGAACCACACGAAAAAAGCGTCCTGAACTGCTCCAAGAAACTGCAAATGAAGTTTTCCGTTATTTGCGTGACGGACGTTTACAAATTAAGGCTACGAAATCTTTTCCACTTCAAAATGCAGGGAAAGCACATGAATGGGTCGAAAGTAGAAAAAGTACAGGGAAAGTAATACTAACTGTTTAGTCCTCTTCCTGAAATGAATACTGGAAACAGAGGTGGCATTCATGGGATCACGAATTATGCATGTTATTATCGCTAGTGGTATTGCTGAGAAACTATCAATTCACGATAAGACTTCTTTCTTACTTGGAGCTGTAGCTCCTGATGCTGTTCATTCAAAAAAAGAAAAAGGAACCTCACATTTTTATGCCGGTACAACGAAGAACTATACGAGAAGAATAGATTATGACTCATTTTTTCATAAATATGAATCACATATAGATTCCCCATTTATTTTAGGCTATTATACCCACCTCATTGCCGATGATAATTGGCTAAGTGGATTTTTTCTACCTTGGCTAAAAAATAGAATAGAGAATGACGAAACTATCGCACCCCTGTACTATAACGATTTTAAATTGTTAAATGCAAAGTTGCTTCATCATTACGATCAAGAACAACAGCTTTTCTCTCTTCTCAATCAAGAGGCTCACATTGTGGATATTGAAGAGGTTTCTAAAGAAAACGTTTTAGAATTTCGAAAGTATCTTTTTGAAGATATGTTATATCCAAAGCAACATTTGCATGAAGACTTACAAGTATTTACGTTTGACCAAATCGTTGGCTATATTGAGACAGCTATTGAAAAAGGAGTATTTTTTATTAAACAACTCTCTAATGAAAAATCCACTTCAAAAATTTAATCCCCCTCAAATATATTTGAGGGGGATTTTCACATAGCAATATTATTATTGGTTCTTCTCCATAACCGCAAAATAATTCCCTTCACTATCAGCAAAGTTAAACACTTTACCAGAAGGCATAGTTACCATTTCTCCAACAGTAACATTTTTATTTGTTAAATCTGTATATAATTGATCAAGATTTTCTGAGAAGAACATTAGGGACGGTGTACCAAGATTCAATTCTGGGCTCATTTTAGAAATAACTTCTTTATTATGTAATATAATGCTCGTTTCTGCACCGTTAGTCGGAGCGATTTCAATCCATCTCATTCCTTGCTTATTATCTTCCTCTGCAACTACATGAAACCCTACCTTTTCCGTCCAAAAATTTACTGCCTCATCTTGATTATTTACATATAACATAATTTGTCCTACTTTATGGATCATTACATTTCCCCCTAATGGTTTTTATATTCTATGTAGCTTTCTACAAATACTATCGTTATTCCTTTTGAGTTGGTATGTACTTCTTTGCAAAATTTATCGACTGACTCATCCCATCCAGTTCATCAAAATAATCATTTCTTTCAATCATGTTATATCCGTCGAATCCAATTTTATCTAATACTTTGAAGAATATATCGAAATCTACTTCACCATTCCCTGCTGCGACTTCTATATACTTAGTTGAACGATCACTTTTCACTTCTTTACAATCTTTAATATGAGTTTGTACTATATAATCTTTTAATAGTAATAAACCTTCTCCCGGATTTTCATTTACATCACTTATTAAATTTGCTGGGTCAAAGTTAACAGCTAGTCCTTTCGAGTTTGCAGTTTCTAAAAATCGTTTTAATACTATTGCTTTTTCAGATCCCGTCTCAATGGCGAAGAATCCTCCAAATCTGAACGCTAAGTCCCCTATTTCATTACAAACACGTAGCATTTTATCATAGTACTCACTATTTTCATCCTCAGGGATTTTCCCAATATGGGCTGTTACTATGTTAGCTCCTAACCTTAACCCTTTATCAGTAATATATTTAAAACTCTCTATTACACATTCAGCTTCAGTTCCTATTATTCCATTTTCTCCGAAGCTAATTGCTAATGACGGGACTTGAATCTCATTAAAAGATAAGTTTTCTTTTAATGTATTCCATTGTATCTTTGAGATGTTAGCTAAGTTGAAAGTCGGATTCATAGCATATAATTGAATATATTCTAAATCCCATTCCCTTGCTTTTTGTATTCCTTCGTTTACTTCAATATATTTCGTATTCAAAAACATTCCTAATTTCCTATCCATATATGTACCTTCTTTTTATTATTTCGCATCATTTTAATATTCGACTTTTTTATATTATTTCCTCGTATAAACCAAATAAATAAACTACCCTTTTTTCGATACTCCCAGTAGAAGCATATATATGATAGGCACATTAAAAACACTAATACAATTCCCATTATCACTTGTTTACAAACAAAAAAGACGTAACTACAAATAGTTACGCCTTCTCCATCATTTATCTAGGCTTTTTCTTCCCAGTAAATGCTGGTTTCTTTTTCTTTGGTGCTTTCGGTTTCGTTTCTACGAATGATCCCTTGAACATTTCTTGCTTCGTAAATACAATGCCTAGTTTTTTCGCAAATTGCAGTAATTTACGCTCTTCTTGTGGTGTTACAAGAGACACGACAGTTCCTTCTTTACCCATACGTCCAGTACGTCCTGAGCGGTGAATATATTGGTCTACTGTGTCTGGTAATTCTAAGTGAATTACATGTGTTAAATCGTCAATGTCGATACCACGTGCTGCAATATCAGTAGCAAGTAGAATTTCTACTTTCCCTCCGCGGAAAGCACGCATTGTCGCTTCACGCTCTTGTTTACTTGCTTCTGCATGAAGAGCTGCTGCTTTCATTTTACGGAATTTCAATTTCTCAGTAATTTCATCTAAACGGAATGGGTCGTTTAAGAACGCAACTGCTTTTACATCGCCCATATGCATAATTCTTCTTACGTAATCATTTTTTTCGCGTCGCTCACAAATGATATACGTATGCTCAACTAAGCTTTTTGATTCTGCACGTGTTACACGTACTAATTGTGGTTCCACTGCTAAATCACGTGCCGCATCTTCTGCCGCTTTTGTCATTGTCGCCGAGAAGAATACTAATTGACGATCGCGCATCGTTGATTTAATTACATCTTGCACTGCGCCCATCATTTTTTGCTTTACAATTTGATCAAACTCATCAAATACAATTGTTTTTACTTCATGCATTTTTAGCTTTTTCATACGAATTAATTCTAAAATACGGCCTGGTGAACCGACAATTACTCTTGGGTGTTTCTTTAATTTTTCAACTTGGCGCTTAATATCTGCACCACCAATTAAAGATGCACCTGAAATTTCAGTTCCTGCTGTAAACTTTTGAACCTCTTCATGAATTTGCATTACAAGTTCACGTGTTGGCGCTAAAACAACAACTTGTGGCTGTTTTACTTCAGGATTAATTTTATGTAAAAGGGGTAATAAGTACGCTAATGTTTTTCCTGTTCCAGTTGGAGATTCAGCTATAACGTCTTGTCCTTCTAAAATAGTTGGAATCGCTTGTTTTTGAATTTCAGTTAACTCTTTAAAACCAGCCTTCTCCCAAGCTTGTTGTAAAAATGGTTGCATATCTTTTATCATTTGTTTTTCTCCTTTATCTCTATTTTTGAAGAAAATGCTGTATTGTTCGCACCGTTTCTATCATGTGTGAAATAACAGCTATTAAATCATCAACATGGTCTTCTGTAATCGCTTTTTGAAATAGAACCTCTACCTTATTATGATATGAAATCGCTTGCTTATTATATTCGTATGAAACTTTCTGCATAATCATTCTTTCTTTTCCCCATATAGAACGCATTAATGTTTCAATTTCTTCACATTTTACTTCTGGTTGTTCTAACGGGAATGAAAATGCTAGCTTCATCTCACAACCTGGTGTAAACTGAGGCACTTCTAGTATTTCACCAGACAAGTTCTTTGCATCCACAGATAATGAAAATGTTGCTTCTACTAATGGTTCAAACGGTTCTGTTAATTGAAATGAGATATGATATATACGACTTAATGAAGCAAGATCCATCATATCTTTTCGATCTGTTACAAGAATATCTCCATGTAGATCAAAATCATACACAGCACCTTCTACGATTACTTTTAAATTGTCAAAAGCAGTTGGATCAAACATAATTTCCTCCAAAAAACAGGCGCCTTTCGATGGAAAGGCGCCACTTGATGTATATATAGTTTACAGATAAACGAGATGAATTACAACCTTTTAGAATAAACCTACTGCTTTTCCATCTTCATTTACATCCATTTGAAGTGCTGCTGGCTGTTTTGG
The DNA here is from genome assembly GCF_022663835.1 of Bacillus cereus group sp. BfR-BA-01347. NCBI lineage: Bacteria > Bacillati > Bacillota > Bacilli > Caryophanales > Bacillaceae > Bacillus > Bacillus cereus group sp. BfR-BA-01347. Next base: position 77,253 of record NZ_JAKUGG010000021.1, read on the forward strand.
AAGACCTGGCATTGTTAACATTGTACCTGTTAACGCAACGATAAAGCCTGCACCGATAGATGGTTTTAACTCACGAATTGTAACGATAAAGTCAGATGGACGACCTAATTTTGTTGCATCGTCAGAAAGAGAGTATTGTGTTTTCGCCATACAAACTGGTAGGTTACTCCAACCTTCTCCTTCATATTGAGCTAATTGCTTACGTGCTTTCGGAGCAAATTCAATATCTTTTGCGCCATATACCTTTTGAGCAATTGTACGAATTTTTTCTTCTAATGGTAATTCTAATTCATAAAGTGGTGCGTAGTTGTTTTCACCTTTTTCGATTTCTTTTAGTACTTTTTCAGCAAGGTCAACTCCGCCTTGGCCACCTTTCTCCCAAACTTCTGTTAAGGATACTGCATAGCCACGCTCATTACACCACTCTTGTAAGTATGTAACTTCTGCATCTGTATCTGTAATGAATTTATTAATTGCAATTACGAAAGGCACACCGAAGCTTTGAATTGTTTCAACATGCTTCTGTAAGTTTTCCATACCTTTTGCTAATGCATCTACATTTTCTTCTTTTAATTGATCTTTTGCAACGCCACCATGCATTTTAAGCGCACGAATCGTCGCAACAATAACAACTGCTTCTGGTTTAATGCCAGCTGCACGAGCTTTAATATCTAAAAACTTCTCAGCGCCTAAATCAGCACCGAATCCAGCTTCTGTAATAACATAATCACCTAATTTTGCTGCCATTGTTGTAGCGATAACACTGTTACAACCGTGAGCGATATTCGCAAATGGTCCGCCATGAATGATAGCTGGTGTATTTTCTAACGTTTGTACTAAGTTCGGCTTTAATGCGTCTTTTAATAATAGTGTTAACGCACCTTCTACACCTAAATCTTTAACCGTTACAGGTTGATTTGCAAAGTTATAAGCAACTACGATGCGAGATAGACGTGCTTTTAAGTCTTGAATATCTGTTGCAAGGCAGAACACGGCCATAATTTCAGATGCTACTGTAATGTCAAAACCGTCTTCACGTGGTACACCTTGTACAGGTCCACCAAGACCAATTACTACGTTACGAAGGGCACGATCATTTAAGTCAACACAGCGTTTCCAAACAATTTTACGTGTATCAATTCCAAGTGGGTTTCCTTGTTGGATATGATTATCAATAAACGCTGCTAATGCGTTATTGGCAGTTGTGATCGCATGGATATCTCCAGTAAAGTGAAGGTTAATGTCTTCCATTGGTACGACTTGTGAAAAACCGCCACCTGCTGCTCCACCTTTTAATCCCATCGTCGGTCCAAGAGATGGTTCACGAAGTGCAATTACTGTTTTCTTACCAATTTTGTTAAAAGCTTGACCTAAACCAACTGTTACTGTTGATTTACCTTCTCCAGCTGGAGTTGGGTTAATTGCTGTTACTAAAACAACTTTACCGTCTTTCTCATCTTGTAAGCGCTTAAAAATATCAAGAGATAACTTACCTTTATAATGCCCGTATGGCTCTAATTCATCTTCTAAAATATTTAAATCAGCTGCAATTTCTTGAATCTTCTTCATACTCGCTTCTTGTGCGATTTCAATATCGGATTTCACTGTTGTAGTAGTTGTCATATACCCTAGTCCCCCTTTAATTGGTTCTGATGATATTGTATCAGTTTTTTGTATTTTCTGCACTTATTTACCTCCTAAAAATTCTTTCATTTCTTTATACGTTTTTTAACATAAATACCCATAAGAATGTTAACGATTGTTGCAACTCTGTAGGTAGTTGACCTAACATCTTCTCATTTACTCCGCGCTTATATACGCCGATGCCATCTACAACTTTAAAACCTTGTTCTTTCGCTAACTGTTCAAATTCCCAAGGCATCATTGTATTACAAACAACGTCTTTTCCGTACAAGCGAGGATAACTATTCTCTCGTGGCTTTGCTGTCGGTCCTAAAATTGCAATACATGCATATCCATCTTTCTTTAACACACGCTTTATTTCATTTAACGCTCGTAATGGCTCTTCCGTCCATTCTAAAGAATTAATTGCCATAATTGATTCAAATTGCTCATTTTCAAATGGTAATGCAGAAAGATCTCCTTTTATAAAAGATAAATTTGGTCCTTCCCCGCGCTCCTTACCTTTTTGAATCATCACTTCCGATAAATCTACTCCCACTGCTTTATAGCCTGCGCGACTTAATTTATATGTACCGTACCCATCACCACAACCAACATCGAGCACTAGTGCTTCTTTCTTCACGTATTGTTCAAAAAACGGAATAATTGTGCTCCTACTCCCGCTGTCCCACATCTCTTGACTATTTTGATTCCAAAACTCTGCACTACTATCCCATTTCTTTTCTGCTGATTCATGCCAATTAAATTTCGTCATACATTCCCCTACCTTCACGCTTTATCACTCATTTCATTCTACATCATTTTCCAAAATCCCTGTTTTATCCCGCTTGTAGTAAGACACCTACCTCAAAATTCAATGGATGCGGACCAGTTAATGGGAGAGAACTGCTAATAAAAATCCAATTGTTGCTGGCTGATAATCAGTCCTAGTGAAAAAAATCCCACACTCTATCTTCAATAGGAGATGGATATGTTAACGATGGAATACGTATTCTCCATTTTTTGCTTTACTTGGGTTTAACTCATACTCATGCTCTTCTCATTTTGAAAGATACTATAGATACACCCAATTGAAAGAGAGGGATGTACATGCGAAGAAAGAGAAATCATCATTTTAAAAGTGGTGAAAAAAACGAAGAGTATGCTGCTGAAATATCACCAGCTGGCATTCCAATTAGACATAAGCGTAAAGAAATTGCAAATGAAATAGAAGGTACAAATACCGGCGCAATGGTAGGCTATGTCGCTTTATTTCTTTCGTTATTCTCCATTGCTTTTTATCCAGTTACGCTCGGCTCCCTAGCAATTTTAGTTGGCCTATTAGCTGTCAATTTCGGAGCAAGAACACTTGGATATACAGCAATTGGTTTTGGTAGTTTTTCTGTTTTATTTACTTTACTTTATCCCCTTGCTTTGTCAGCGTTTTAAAAAAACACACCAAGTTATACTTGGTGTGTTCATTCGTGATACAACATAATATAACCGCATCCACAGCAATGTTTCGCTGTAATTTCTTGAAACACTGGATAATTTTCTTCATCCCTATGCTCAATAAAAACCTTTTCAAAACGGTACATGTTTGGCGCATATGCCCAATCTTGTTTCGTACGTGCATATAACGTTGAGGAAAAAAACTCCTCACCACCGCAAACGATACATGTATTCTTCATCGCTATCCCTCCTATGCTTGTCTTACTTCATCTATATGAACATAAGCATAAAAAAAAGACCTTCTATTACTAGAAAGTCTTCTCTGAAACAAAAAGAAATGTACCAAACATTCCTACTCCGCTATATTCTTTTGAAACACCAGCTTCTGTTTTAAATGTTTGCTTTACAGTCATAAAGAATACACCATTTCGTGCATCTGTACTTTCAAATTGTAGTTTTTCTTTTTTACCATCTACATTTTGCGTGCATTCAAAACTACTCTCGTTACAATTCAACGCATACTTATCCTGTACATACACTTTAAAATCTGATTCTTTCGGACAAGTTATAAGTAATATTGCCACGAGAATAATACTTATAATACCCACAATTGTATAATATTTCTTCATTTGTACTCCTTTCAAATGACAAGAAAACTTGACTTCATACGCCAAGTTTTCTTAGTCAACAACCCATTGCCACTCTTGTTCTTTCTTATCAAAAATGAGCCAACCTGTTTCTGTTGCTTCCTCTTTCAATTCATCGATATTATCTAACACCTCATCCGTACTTTCATACGAACCAACTACATATACCGGAATTTCAAGACCTCTTCTTGACTCAATCTTCCCTGCTAGATCTATGTAAAGACCATCTTCCATTAGTGGAATAAGTCCCATAATCAATTCTTTTGAAATCGCTGGGAAAATTTTTGATTTTTGGAAGAAAGAAAAACGTTTCTTACCGAAAGCACCGAGTTTATACGGAATGACTTTACTTAACATTCCTACAAAATCAGCAATTCTACGATAATACACTTTGTTGTACCATCCGTCATCATGTGAAAAATAAACAAATCTATTTTTCAACAGCGGAAAGAATGTTCTTGCAAGTGGTTCTTTTTTGTGAGCCAAATATAATAATTCTGCAATTTCTTTCGGCTCTAATTCATCTAAATCGCTTGCATCATCAAAATCTACCCAACAAAATTCATCAAATTCATCAATCTCTGCTTGAATTAACTTATGTATATTTTCTTCCTCAACATATTCAAATAAAGTATGATAATGAAAATCCGTCCATTCGAAGTTGTGCTTCAAAAGCAACACTTGATGAAGCGGTGAAGGGATGTTACTCGCAAACTCTTTAAACGTAATTCCTGATGTAATAAAACAATGACCTCGACGATTACCATTAATATATATCATATTCTTTACTTGGTCAGATCCTCCAGACAAAGCACCTAGCCACCTTCGTTTTATATGTTTCAATTCTATAGCATATTTTAACATGAAAAATTTTAGAAACATAGAAAAAACTTCAAAAACTATTTACAATTTCATGTGTTTTATTACATAGTGATTACAAGAAAAAACGCCTGCTCATAAGCAGGCGTTTTTAAAGGATTTCATCAGGGTTTTGAGGATGATGATTTCCCTCTTTCTTTTCTTCTTTTTGGAACATCGATTGAATTTTATCAATTGTTTGTGGAGCTAATTCAATCATTTTTTCTGCTAAATGTGTCGCATTTTGTAGATGAAGAATATTTACTCCATCTTTATTCACCACAAGAAATGCTACTGGTGTAATAGAAACACCACCCGCGCTACCGCCACCAAATGCAGCGTTACCGTTCGCTCTTTGTCCATCATTCGTTTGGAAATCAGAACCTCCTGCTCCAAAACCGAACGCTACTTTAGAAACCGTTAACACCACACCACCGTCAGCCGTTTGAACAGGCTCTCCAACAATCGTATTTACATCAACCATTTCTTTTAAATTTTCCATTGCTGCTTTCATTAACCCTTGAATTGGATGATCCACCGTTCATAACCTCCTTTGTCATATCTTTCCTAGTTTTTCCGAAAGTTTGTGAACTAAACATAAAATTTTATATTGATTTCAAAAAACTTAAGTTGTAATATTCAGAAAAATAAAAAAGAGGTCGATTCATTATGATGCGAAAATTAACAAAGAAAGATCATGAACAAGTATTCGCTTACCTAAAAGAAGAAGCAGCCCTTAACTTGTTTATTATTGGAGATATTGAAGCTTTCGGTTATGACACAGATTTTCAAGAACTATGGGGAGTATTTAAAGAGAATGGAACATTAAAATCAATTTTACTCCGATTCCACGATTCATTTATACCTTATAGTAAAGAAGAATTTATTACCACTGATTATGAGGCACTTCTTTCCGCATATAAGCCACTTAAACTCTCTGGTAAGTCAACTATCGTAGAACAATTTGAAACTGCTTCAAATATACAACTAGGTACTAAAAATGAAATGTATTTTTGCGAATGTCTAAATGACAACAACTTACCTAGCACACCAATTCATGAAACAATTAAACTTGCCTCACTCGATGATATAGAACGAATTATGAAATTACGAAGTGACATCGCTGAATTTCCGACTACTAATGAATCAGAGAAAATATTAAGGCAGGCTATCGAAACAAATACAGGACGCACATACTATATTGAAAAAGATGGCGTGATCATCGCATCCGCCTCTACTTCCGCTGAAAATTCATTATCCGCTATGGTAGTTGGTGTATGTACACACCCGAATTATCGCGGAAATGGCTACGCTTCACTCATATTACAAAAAATGATCCAAGACTTTACGAAAGAAGGCCGAACACTTTGTTTATTTTATAACAATCCAGCTGCTGGACGAATTTATAAACGACTAGGATTTAAAGACATTGGGATGTGGACGATGTATCGATAATAAAAGGTACTCTATAAACGAAAATAGTTGTAACTTAGCAATAAAAGCTGATTACACAAAAAACCCACACCGTTATTATGAAGAAACTACTTGTAAAGCCATGCCCCTAACTAAAACATGTCATGTATTCAAGCTAATTTTAGACAGATAAACGCCCCAATTGTTGCATCTACTCCAGCAATTGGGGCGTTTACCCTCAAATTCTTTCCACTATATTTATGAAACATTTATCACACCTATGTCGCTATTATCTTTACGTGCAAATGCCCTTCTAAATATTACTGCGTCTTATTATACTGTGCTTTAAAATCAATATATTCCTGTTTCGCATCTTTGTTATTATCCTGTTTCCTATTAAAATAAGTTATAATTTGGAACATATTTTCTACTAATTTTCCATCCCCATTCTTTTTCTTATAATCTATATCAATACTTAATTGTAATATCTGTTTTGGATTTTTTGCAGAGTCAAAACTAAGTGAAATTGTTGATCCATCATATTCATCATAGTTAATTTTTAACTTATCATTAATAATACTTTGGAATTCGGATTCAGTTAGTCGATATCCTACTGAATTAGGCTGATCAAACTTTTTTATATCATCCCCGGGCTTCATCTTTAGTTTCCCTATCCCTTTTAAACGATCTACAATTAAGTTTACGTATGAAACATCTAGATTTGAATCCGAACTTTTCACCTGTCCATTTTCATACTTAACATGAGTACTATAAATAGTTTCTTTTTTATAATTCTCATTTGTCCTTTTTCCCTTGTCTTTTTCTATATCAGTCGCAACTGTTTGTATCGCCTCTCCATATAAACTTTTATCTTTTGTATTATATACACCTTCCGTAGTTTGACGAATTGTCTTACTGTGCTCTCCATCTTCTTTTTGCTCAAACGTACTATAAATACCTCTTTGTTCCACAAAAGCATACCCATCATCACTCGCAGACATAACCGTCTTCATATCACCTTCATCCAATGCCTTAACAAATGGCTCATACTCTATCTTTTCTTCAAAAAAACTACATGCTTGTAGTAGGCTGATTGTTATTATGATACTAATCATTTTAAAAACCCTTTTTTTGTTCATTTCATCATCACACTACTCTCTCTACATTTCCAACTAGATACTCTTTTATTCACATTACATAATTAAAATTTCTTTTAGCAATACAAATATTCTTCTTTAAATCATTACTTTTTTTACCATCAAAACTTACAATACACCCTTTCTTTATGCCTTATGTTTCAATTTACCTTTTTTATTTTTCTTTTGATATCTTGGAGTTTCTCTTTTATGTTGCTCCCACGTTTTATTAAATGACGGAAATTTAAACCTGCAATATGCTAATAGCTGAAATTCAGCTGCTCCGATTGCTATCGTATACATTAAAAAGGTCCCTACTACATACATAAATAAATCATCAAACCCATAATCGTTATGAAAATATATCAAAATAAGAATAGTTACTGCGTATAGTGTAGCCCACTTCATCATCTTTCCTTTTGTTTTACTAAAAAAAGAAGCAGACCTCTCATCCATACTAAACACACCTTCACTTGCCAATTTAAATGTATCTATTGTTGTTACAATATGAAAAATTACTGCTCCTAAATATAGCAAACATACATAATTCAACGTAATACGATCCATTGAATTATTAGCTATTTCAGAAACAACTAAAACTGTAAGTAATATAGTAGCCATTTGAAGTGCGTATAATAATACGACAAGTGTTTGTAGCTTTTGAAATTTAAATTGAGCTTTTGGAAATAAATATAAAATGAAAAAAATTACTTGCAGAGCATATGCCAACACCTCTAGCTTAACAACCCCTATGTTAAGGAGAACCATACAGTACTCCCAACCACCTGATACAATAATAGAAAAAACGGCTATTGAACTATAAAGTATTCCTCCAAACATAAATCCTGTAGCCCCCTCAGGACTTAAACGATCATTACATGTCATCCTAAACTTATCTAAATCTTCTTCTTTTATATTCCACATCCTGGCTCTTCACCTTCTATATGTTTCAATTATTTTTCGCGCACTAAAATTCTATTAATATATTATTATTTATTTTTCGTTTTGAATTTCTTATTTCGCTTTCGAATTCTCCCACGCATTCTCTCATTCTCTTCCCATGACATATGAAATGACTTGAATTTGAATCTACAGTACGCCAATAGTTGGAATTCTGCCGCTCCGATTGCAACCGCATACATCAATACAGTTCCTACTCCATACATAACAAAAAAATCAATTGAATAATCATTTTGAAAATACATTAAAATAAGTAGTATGAATATATATATTATAGCCCCCTTTATCATAGCTCCTTTTGTCTTACTAAAAAACGAGGTGGATCTTTCATCACTACTAAATGCACCTTCACTTGCTTGTTTAAATGTATCTAGCGTTGCTACAATATGGATAATAACTGCTCCTACAACTAGTAGCCCGGTATACATCCTACCAATTGAATTGTCAGCCATTTCAGAAACAATCGAAACTACAAATAATATCGTTCCAAGTTGAAACGCATATAGTAATACGATTAGCGTTTGTAACTTTTGAAATTTAAAACATGCTTTCGGAAATAGATATATAATTAAAAATATAATTTGAATACTAAATAACACAATTTCAGTTTTAACAATTGTTCTATCAAAAAAATTGTTGTAGTAATTCAAATCACCTACAAAAATAATAAACATAAATATTGAAATATAAAATATTGTTCCAAGCATAAAACCCGTAGCACCTTCAGGACTTAAACGCCCTTGACATGTCATTCGAAACTTATCTAAATCTTCTTCTTTTATATTCCACACCCTGACATTCCACCTTCTATACAGTTTAAATAATTCTCATGCACTAAAATTCTATTACATTCTTAATATTTTTAAGTACATAGATCTTTGTACAACTAAATTTAGATAATTTTTTAGGTATACCATTACCACATTAATTACGCTAATCATATAATCAGATTGCTTTTTGATAGTTCAAATAGTATCCTTTCTCCTCAAAAGTTCCAACTACTCTTCTCTCTTTCACTTAAGTATAACCGTCTTCTTGTCACCTTCATCCATTGCTTTTATTAGGCTCTCATACTTTATTTTGATTTCCTAAAACTACACGCGCTCAGCAAAACATAACTGTTATCACAGTAACTATTTTTCACTATCCCTTTACTCATATCCTCACAACATTTATCATTCTCAAAATTCAATCAAAATATATTATTTTTAATTTATATACTCTTTTTCATAATTTACATATTCTTTTTTGGCACTTTGATTATTATCTTCTCTGGTATGATAATATGTTAAAATTTCTTGATTGCGTTTTATAAGCTTATCTTCTTTTCTTTCTTCATAATTTACCGATATTGTTATTTGTATTATTCTCATTTGATTTTCTTTTGTATCATTAGGCGTATTAAACTCAATCATCAATATTGCAGAATCAAATTTATCATATTTTAAATTTAACTTGTCATTTATTATGCTTTTAAACTGTAATTCAGTTAAATCATAGCTTATTATGCTCGGTTCACTAGATCTTTTTGTATCTTCACTTGGTTTCAATTTACTAAGTTCATTTAATCCTCTAAACATTAATTTTACATATGAAACATTCATAGCTTGATCCTGGGCTAATGAACGGGATTTTTCATTTTTTAAATTTGTACTATAGACCGTTTCTTTTTTGTAATTTTGATTACTACCAACGTTTTTATCATTTTTTATATCAGTAACAACCTTTTGAGTTGTTTTCCCATATAAGTCGTCTTCTTTCACATTATATACTCCATGGGTTGTTTGATATATTATCCTGCTATGTTCACCATCTTCTTTTTCTTCATAAGTACTTTCGCTAGTCTCTTCTTTCACATATGCATATCCATCATCACTCGCAGACATAACCGTTTTCATATCCCCTTCATCCAATGCCTTTACCAATCTCTCATACTCTATTTTTGTTTCCCCGAAACTGCACGCACTTAGTAAAAACGTTACTGTCATTACAATAACTATTTTTTTAACTAACCTTTTACTCATGCCATAATTACACCTTTCCCCTTATTTTATACATTACTTATTATTCAAATATTGTTTTTCATACTCCTCATATCGGGTTTTAGAAGCTTTATCGTTATCTTCTTTAGTATTTAAATAGATTGCTATTTTTTGATCATGCCTTATTAATCGGCCTTCTTTATTCTTTTTTCATATCCCATTGTGATGCTTATTGTAGTGAATTCCATTGGATTTTCTTTTGAATCTTTCGCCGAACTAAACTCCATTAATAATATTGCTTCATCAAATTTTTCGTAGTCCACCTTTAACTTATTATTAATTATTTCTTGAAATTCCGATTCAGTTAAGTAATATGTTACCTTGGGTGGTTCATTAAATCTTTTTTTATCTTTTTTTATCTTTTTTATCTTTTTTTGGCCTTAAACTATCTATTCCCTTCAATCTATCAAATATGAAATAAACATTCGAAACATCCAAATTTTGATCTGGACTTTTTGATTGATTATCTTCATAGTTAATACTAGTTCTATATACAATCTCTTCTTTTTTTTGCTCACTATTTAATGAACTAGCAATTTCTTGCAAAGTTGTTCCATAGAACTTTTTTTCTTTAATATTGTATACTCCTCCTGTTGTTTGATATACAACGCTAATGCGATTATCATTTTCCGCCCAAAACGTGCTATCCCTAATCTCTTCTTTCACATAAGCATACCCATCATCACTCGCAGACATAACCGTCTTCATATCCCCTTCATCCAATGCCTTTACTAATCTCTCATACTCTATCTTCGTCTCCCCAAAACCACATCCACTTAATAAACTTGATACTATTGACAGAACTATCATCATCTTAGGTTTCTTCTTTAACTTCATACTGACACCCCGTTGATTTCTCTAGGCATTTTTAAGTTCATTATGTTCCTTTTTGGAAAGTAATATATTTCACCCTTATTTACTTTTCGTTTTGGATTTTGTATTTTGTATTTTGCTTTCGAATTCTCCCACGCATTCTCTCATTTTCTTCCCAAGTCATATTAAATGATTTAAATTTGAATCTACAGTACACCAATAGCTGGAATTCTGCTGCACCAACGGCTACTGTGTACAGTAAAACAGTACCTATTACATATCCAATCAAAGTATCAATCGCATAATCATTATGAAAATAAATCAAAATAAGTAGGATTAATACGTATATTAAAGCCCCTTTCATCATAGCTCCTTTTGTTTTACTAAAAAAGAAGCAGATCTTTCATTCATACTAAAAGCACCTTCACTTGCCTGTTTAAACGTATCAATCGTTGTCACAATATGAACAATTACTGCTCCTATAAATAAAAAACCTACATATACCAATGTAATTCCATCGATTGTATAATCCGATATTCCAGGAAGAATTAAAGTCGTGAATAATATTGTACCTAATTGAAATGCATATAATAATACGACAATCGTTTGTAACTTTTGAAATTTGAATCTAGCTTTTGGAAATGAATATAGAATTAAAAAAATTATTTGCAAGCTATATAGCACAAGTTCAATTTGAACAATTGTTTTTTCAAATAAAGTAGTATAGTAGTCCCAACCAAACGTTACTAAAGTACCTATAAGAAAAAACATCATAACTGAAACGTACACTATTGTCCCTATCATAAAACCTAAAGCACCCTCAGGGCTTAATCGACGTTTACATGTCACCCTAAATTGATCTAAATCTTCTTCTTTTATTTTCCACATTCAAGTGCCCCACCTTTAACAACATTCATTTAAATCATGTAGATTAAAAATAAAAACCTTCTCATTTTAACGAAAAAAGAAGGTTTTCCTGCTGTTATATATTCATGCTATATACAAAATTTCCCCTCTTCAAATAACGTATTATAATTGTTGATTCTTGGATTTTTATTTCCGCTATTAATTTAGGCATTTTTACTTTTCTTAAAAAATACCAAATATGCAAATAATGACGAGATTAAGAGGAATACCCCCGCCCCTATACCCTCATATATTTTAAAATAAACAGCAGCAATTATCACAAATATTGACATTATTATTATTAGAATCATTGTATATTTCATTATAAATTCTAACACTTTATAGATAGATACTATTGTCCTTTCAAAAAAACTTTTCTCTGTTTCCAAAACATTTCGATCCTTATTCAAAATAACACCTTCCCCTTTTTACAAATTGACTTTCGAATAAATTTTCCCTTTCGACATAAGAACAGAGCGAACTGCAGAACGTAACTACTACCCATTCAGATTGATCCAACTGAAAAATCTCATGTCGAATTATTCAATCAATTACATATAGATCTTAGAATAAAAAACCTCCTCATTCTAACCAGAAGAGAAGGTTTTATTAATCTCAGATATTCTTACATTATAATAATGATTCTTTTTGAGCTATTTCATAGTGCTCTGCTATTTTTTTACACATCTTTTTATATTCCAGCATCCACTCTGCTATTTCTTCTATCTCTTCATCAGTGGACTTTTTCTTATATTTAAAACCAATCACTTTCATATCCGAAAACACTTCTTCTTCCATTTCTTCATCTACCGGAATACATTGGATAATAACTTTCGTTGTGTTTGAGACTTGCACAAAAATTTCAAATGTGCCAACAAACATAGCAACCGTTCGGAATAATTCTTTATTACTCATATATAAAACCCTTGCAAGTTCTTCTGCAAGTTCAGGATATATAAACAATACATCAATCATTTCAGCAGCTATTATGCAATCATCTACTGATACTTTCTCCAATATTTGCTGCTTAATTAATTCCCCAGTTTTATGCTCACACTCTTGTTGAAAATATACAGTTTTTTCTTTTGAAAATAGCCACATATGTAGACTCCTTCCTAATAAAAACAACAATTAGAACTCTTAATTCAAGAATACCTTTATATTATTCTTCTATAAAACGAAACTAAAATCTGGTTTTTACTTTTCATATTTCCAGAACTATAAATACACTAAATTATTATTGTGTATCCACTGCAATTTTTATTTCAACATACTGTAGCTCTTCATCACCGCTAAAAATATGATAAATAGGTGAAATCATATCAAGTTCATTATCTTCCATATACTGAAGCATCTCAGCATATGCATACTCGGTTAATGTTTCATAATCTCCTGTCAATCGTTTCACAAGCATGTCATCTACATAGTAATAGCTTCTAAATTTCATTGTTTCTAATGGTGGAACTTTATCCTCATATATCGGCATAAATAATTCAATATACATATTTTCATCTGAAGGAACATTTTTCAATGCATAAAATAGTGAACCTTTTGCTGTTAAGTTCGCTTTTTCTATTTCTAGCATAAAATCGTCAATCGAATCTTTCATATAGGTATAATGAATATAGTATTCTTTTGAAACAACATTTGTATATGCAATACTTTGACCTTCTATAATCATTTTACGGTTTCACCTACTTCTATAATAGGAGCGTAAATATCTAACCAAGTATCACCGTATACATCTAAGCATACATGATAAAAACTACTATCTAATTTAATATGGTTTTGATTTGCCACCTCGTGTATTAAATTATACACATCTTCAATATCACCATCTTCATCCGTAAAACGCACACTTAAAGCATCTTCAATTATTAAACCATCAATGTATTCATATGCAGAATCTCCCCCCAGTTCCACACGTTCATTTACCGGAACACAATATGTATATTCACCATATGCTGGTTCATTTTCAAGTGGTTTATATTTAAAAAGAACCGGTCCTACTGCATAAATCCCATTACGGATAACTTGATTTCTCAGCGCAATAGCAGGTAGTAACCAATCTTCTTTTTTGACGACTTGAGTAATACTAATTAAATTTAATAGTGATAATGCTTTATATTGAACTTTCACAACATCTACTCCTCTTATCTTTATTTCTTTCTAATTCGAATGGAAACGTGCAATTTCTCATTTCATACGCATAAATTAACAACTTATGCTATAGCAAAAATTCATTTCTTTTATTATCTACTTTTCGATTTGTTTTTTTTATTATATTTTCTAAATTTCTGACGTTGTCTCTCATTCTCTTCCCACGTCATATTAAATGATTTAAATTTAAATCTACAGTACACTAAAAGTTGGAATTCAGCTGCACCTATGGCTACTGCGTACATTATAATTGTTCCTACCACATACAAAATTAATGTATCAAATTCATAATCATTATGAAAATAAATTGTCATTAGAAGGACTAATATATAAACCGTGCTACATTTTATTAATTTTCCTTTTTTTTCACTAAAAAATGACCGAGACCTCTCATCCATACTAAACGCACCTTCACTTGCTTGCTTAAACGTATCAATTGTTGTCTCAATATGAACGATAACTGCTCCTAAAAATAATAACCCTACACAAATTAAAGTCATACGATCAATTGAATAATTAGTCATTCCAGGAAGAACTAACGCTGTAAATGTTATTGTACCTAATTGAAATGCATATAATAATACAACGAGCGTTTGTAACTTTTGAAATTTAAAACGAGCTTTCGGAAATAAAAATAGTATTAAAAAAATTATTTGTAAACTATATAAAACTAATTCAATGGCAACAATTATTTTGTCAAAAAGGGTTGAATAGTAATCCCACCCATCTGTAACTAGCGCTACGAAAATAAAAAACATCAATAATGAAACAAAAATGATTGTTCCCATCATAAATCCCGTAGCCCCCTCAGGACTTAAACGCCTTCTGCATGTCATTCTAAATTCATCCAACTCTTCCTCTTTTATATTCCACATACACCATTTGCACCTTCCTTGTAGCCGAATTATCAAAATAGCTCCCCAAGTTTTGTTGTTATTTTTTTCACTCCTTTTTTTGTAACATCAATTATACTGTCTCCTCCAAGCCTGTCCCATTTTTTATTCAACAGCGCTGTACCAACTACTGCCACCCCAGCTCCTACCACAGTACCAACAGGCGGAAGGAAAAACGATCCCGCTACTGCACCAGTTGCAGCCGCTCCGGCAGTTGCTCCAATATCTACTGCTGAATCTGTTGCTATATCAACTATATCATGTCGTTGCCAACCATCTTTCTGAGCATCTGCAATATTATTTCCAACTGACACAACCGCTCCAAATATAGCGGCCCCTTTTAAAAATTTACCAGTTTTCCCAAGTTCTTTGAAGGCTTCTTTCCATTGTCCAGGATGTAAATCTTTTAACCCTTTTACATACTCCGTTTTAAACGAACTCCATCCCCTTTCTTTAATTGCAATAGATAATCCTTTTTGCCCCCAATTCTGATGGAATTTTTGAAAGTCTTGAAATTCCGGTAACTTATAAATTCCTTTTCTTGCTTTTCTTACCTGTTCATTCGTGATTCTCGAATTTTCTACACCATCCATTTTAAGTCCATTTTTTACGTAACGAAATATACTATCATCACTACTATCCATCTTCAGTAATTTGAATACTTCCACTAAATCTTCTTTTTGACGTGTTGATAGTGTAAACTTCCCTTTTCCTTTTCGACCATCAGGATCAAAAATTGCTTTAAAATCATAATTCTTTTTAGCATAATACATACGAGCAAAGGCAGCTATTAAAAATTTCGTTCCTTTTTGTTGTATATCAAACGCCGTCATATGATTCGAAATACCATTTATTAAGTTTCCATTCCATCCACCAGCCATAATTTTTTCGACTATCTTACTAGAAAAATCTCCATTGGCTGCTTGTATTTCTTTCATTCCCTTGTCTAATGAACTTAACATTTCATTAAAATGTTGAAGTTCATTTTGCTGACTATTATACGTTTCTAATTTTTCTAGCGTATCACTAATTTCCTTTTGACTTTTTTGGATTCCTTCAGATATTCCTGAAGATGATGGATACTGAGTTGGGACAATGTCTGCTATAGTCGATATAGTTTGTTTTGCTTCTTCATTAGAACGATCAAATTCATTGCTGTATCCATTAATTTTTTTCTTTACATTATCTAAATAGTTCCCATAAATCTTTGTGTCACTATCACTATCAACTGTACTATTAAAACTCTCTATTGCTTTTTGAAATTCATTTTTCAACTCTTCCGCTGCAATTTGAAATCCAGCAATCGTAGTACCATGTACTCTAGAAAAATACCTCTTTATTTCATCTGCTGCTTTCCCTTGAAAAGAATTAAGTTGGTTCAAATCATCTATTTTCCCTAATAAAGTTTCAAAATATTGATTTAGTTCGTCAGCACTTGTTTGAAATCTTTTTTGTAATTCGTTTACTTCTTGTAATTCAATATTTTTATCCACGTTTCTCTCCCCTTATTTCATTTTTACGTAGAATGTTTTTCTAGTGCTGCTGTATACCAACTTTTAGTTCTTGCCCAAGTTTTGCATCTTTCTCTACCATTTTCGCTCCAATTTCTTTTACTCTACTTATATCATTTTCTAACAATTTCTCATATCGCTGAACTTTCTGAGAAAGTTTTTCAATCGCTTCACAATATTTTTTCAGTTTACTTAAATTCGTACGATGTAACTGCATACCATTAAATTTAGTCTTACCTAAATCACTAGCACCACTTTTCAAATCACTTACTTTCGCATCAAATACCCCTTTATTTAATTTAATTTCCCCCATTTATCATTTCCCCGCCTTCTGTACTTCTACTTGAATACTAGCGTCAACCATTGAAACACTTCTACTTAGAGAAAGAATACTAGACTCACATGTAGCGATTTCTCTTTCAAGCCGCCGTATAGCTTGATCGATGTCTTCTTGCACTCTCCCTAGTTCTCCGATAAACTTCCCTAAATTCGAAATGACTTGTTGTTCATATGTTTCTTTAAAAGTAGTTGCTCTTTGCCCTTTCCAACTACTCTCGTTTATTTCTAAGGACTTAAACTGCTCTTGATTTTGTTTAATTGCTTCAAGATTATTTACAAATTTCCCTTTAGCAGTTATTAGCCTTCTTAGTTTCATTTGTAGTTCAGCCAATTGCCCTTGTTGATGACTTATACTACTTAATAAACCAGATTTTTGACTATTTAATTCCTCTATCCCCATGCAAATCCCCCCTTAAATAGTTGGCACTTTAATTCTAGTAGCAAAACGATTTTCAACAAAATACCCTTCAAATGGATTTAATTTTGTACTACTTAAATCTTTATTAGATACATCGAAGACCATTTGGCCTGATGATTTTCTAAGTAAAATAACATGAGATTGCGTTTTTATTGTTTTTGAAACTAAGTCGTATCGACTGTCAATTGAATCAACATCACAGCCAATTACGAAGTGGATGCCCATAAATGCACCATTTGTTATTAATTCCGCTAAACTATATATATCGCTATCTTCTAAATTACTTAAAATATCATTTACATCTGCAATTACGATTACAATCGGCTTAAATTTCTTAATAAATTCTGCCGGGTTCACTGTTTCACTTGATGCTTCCTGCTCCTCTTTAAACGCCGCTTCTCTCGATTTATAAGCGTTTGTAACTTGTTTAATCGTTTTCTCAATTCCTGTTTTTTCAGCTACATATAAAGCAGCGCTCTCTCTATAGTTTGAGAAATTTCGTGTTCTTGTATCAATTAAACCTAGGTCAAAGTGTCCACTGTCTGCTAACTGTTGAAGGAATTGATGAACTACATTTTCAACTTCATCTTTCTTAATTCCCCCTACAACAATATTAGACGCTTCCGTTAAATCTAATTCGAGAGGCGTAACGTTTTCTGTCTCTACACCAAATGTTAGTTTGCCTGCTTCAATAATTTTTCTTGTTTCTGGCCATGCAATGAATTCCTTGTATTCCAGAACTTCAGGTACCATAGGAATTGCTTTCGGTCTTTCTCCATCCCAGAAGGAATCCATCTCTTTTCCTTCAGCTTGTATATTTTCAATTCGAGTAAGGACATCTTCTCCATTTGTCGGTAAAGCTGTTTGGAAGATTGTTGGTTCGTCAATTTTAACTAAACCACGGCCTGCTAATTCTTCAATTTTTAACTCTGTTCTTCCTACAATAGCTCTAGATTCTGCCTCATCTATCATATATAGAGCAATTTGTAGTTTAATATTTGTATTTACTTGTACTCTCAATGCATTTTGACGTGTAGCCGTAAGCATTAAATGAATTCCTACTGCTGCCCCTTCACGTACAATTTGTGCAATAATGCGTTCAAAGTCTTCGACAAATCCAGCTTCTCTAACAGCATCATAGTTATCTAACGTAATTAATATTGTTGGTAATACTTCTTTACTAGCTCTCTCATACATTTCAAGACTCGCAACACCATATTTACTTAGCAATTGCTTTCTATCTTTTAATAGGTCTTCTATGCGACGAAGAAATTTCTCGCATTTTTCAACTTGGTCTAATGTAATGATGTCTGCCACATGCGGTAAAGATTTTAATGGCATTAAGCCATTTGTTCCGAAGTCTAATAAATACACATGCAAATGCTCCGGACTATGCTGACGAGCTACATCCATAATGACTGATTGTAAGAATGTTGATTTTCCGTAGCCTGGGCTTGAGAAGACCGCTACGTGTCCGTCTTTACTAATATCTAATGTTAATGGTGTTTGTGATTGTAATTCAGGCTGATCTAGTAGACCAACTGTTGCTTTTAATGGTTTCTTTTCTTTCGTCCATGCTTCTTTGAACTGAATAGCGTGTAAGTCTTGTAAATATACGCTTTCTGGAAGTGGTGGTAACCATGGTCTAGCTAACGCTTCAATTTCATTTACTTCTGCGTAATCGTGAATGTAGTCAATAACAGCATCCAGTTCAGATGGTACGCTTATTACTTCTTTACTGCTACCAAGTCCACTTAAGTCTTCACTTAATATTTCATATTGTCCTAGATCATTTATTGCATATATCGTTGCATCTAAATGTTCTTTATCTTCTTTGTTTTCTACATAGTCTGCTCCGCTCCAAGCTGATTGGAATAGTTCATAAATTTCATTATTCCCAACTTGTAAGTAAGCACGTCCTGGTAATGTAATTTCAGCAGCATCCGGTGTTTTTAAAATTTCATTACTATCTGACGTATTTTGAACTTTTAATGCTAGTTTGAATTTCGAGTTACTCCAAATTTGATCATCTACAACACCACTCGGTTTTTGCGTAGCTAATATTAAATGGATTCCGAGCGAACGACCGATACGCGCTGTTGAAACTAACTCTTTCATAAACTCTGGTTGTTCTGACTTCAGTTCCGCGAATTCATCACTAATTAAAAATAGATGTGGCATCGGTTCACTTACTAAGCCTTCTTTATACAGTTTTTGATACTGATTAATATGGTTTACATCATTTTCACCAAATAATCGTTGTCTTTTTTGTAACTCAGCTTTAATTGATGCGAGCGCTCTCATACTTTGTGCTCCATCTAAGTTCGTAATTGTTCCTAATAAATGCGGTAAGTTTTTGAATAAATTCGCCATACCGCCGCCTTTATAGTCAATTAGTAAAAAGGCTACTTCGTACGGATGGAAATTAACTGCTAGAGATAAAATGTACGATTGTATAATTTCCGATTTACCTGAACCTGTTGTACCTGCTATTAATCCGTGTGGTCCGTGTGCTTTTTCGTGTAAATTTAAGTTTACGATATCTTCTTTACCACGTAATCCAAGTGGTACAGCTAAAGATTTATGCGCTGCATTTTTCTCCCAACGACTTGTGATATTCAGTTCTTTTACTTTTTCAACGCCGTACATTTCTAAAAATGTTACGCTTTCTGGAATACTATTTTTTAAGTTTTGCAAATGATTTAATGGTGCTAATGCCCGTGAAATATCTTCTAAATTAAACCCTTTCGGTACGTGATTTAGTTTAAATTGACGGTTAACAAGCTCTCCTTGCTCTAAGATGATGTTCCCTTGTTTTGCATCTCTTATATCTATTACCGTTTTCACATGCTCCGGTAAACTTTGCATAACATCTTGTACAAATACAAGTGATACACCTAATTGACTCGGATCATCATTAAAGAATTCCATAACAACATGGTCTAATATTAGTTTTTCATCTGTAATGAGAACGACATAGTGCGGTGCAAAGTACATTTTTTCATTAGTAGAACTTTTTTCATCTAGTTTTAATTTTCGTTCTTTCAATATTTGATACAAACTATTTAACACTTGATCACGGCTACGATCATGGTATACAAATCCACGTACATTTATATCGCGAACACTTCCATGAGGTAACCAGCGCATCCAATCCCATTTTTCTTTTTCTTCTTCCGGAAAAATAGTAATAAACTGCAAGTCATAATAACTATGGAATAAAGCCGTTTGTGCAACTAATAATTGTAATTGCTCTAACACTAAAGAGCGTTGGCCAATATAACCGACTGGTCCATTCATTAAATCTGTTACAACTGGTACATCTTCCAATGATAGATAACGCTGTCTTAGTTCACGTGCTATATCGATTAATTCATCTTTCGTTTGACTAAATTCTTCTTCATTAAATTGAATTTCAAAACTCGTATTAGCTTGTCCTGTTCCAACGCTAAATGTTAAGAAATCATGATGTAACATTGTTTTTTCATAAATTCTAGGATTTACTTGAACTGCCATATTACGTATTACTTCTACATTTGGATTGTGATAATGTAATGCGTGACGCTGTTTTTCACTTTCTGCATGTAAATCTTTCGTTTTTTGTTTTATATACTCTCTATAGCTTTTATCTCGTTCAACAATGTCGACTTTATATTGCTTCAAATTTTTAATATACGATGTGACAGAAACAATGATTGTTACTAATGTCATCGCAATCGATGCGATAATAAACATTCCATATTTCATGAAAATAGCAAGTAATACAGTTACGACAATCATGACAAGTGAAGGTGCAATGATTCTTGCTAAATGCTCCGTTGGTTTTGATGGCATACTTGAAGGCTTTGCAATTGTCATTTTCTCTTCTGGTTCACGGTAAATAATACGTGGTGAACGATGATAGTCGGGATAACCACTTTGATAATTTGTTTCTGATTCTACTAAAATAGGTAACGCAGATTTCACTTTATCTTCTGAAGAAAGTACTTGAATGTCTTCACTACCAATCTCCAATAAAATACCATCAAAATATAATACGTCTCCTGATTCCAACATAACGCTATCTTTTAACTTCGTATAATTATGAAATACATCCCCGCCATACACGTTCACTTTAAAAGAATCGTACAACGTTTCGCGAGATAGCATTAAATCTACAATAGTCCCGGTAATAGAAATATCATCGTAATCGTTTTGACTCACTGTAAGAGAATGTTTCGTTCCGATATCAAACACTTTAGTTGTGCCAACAATAGATATAAAGATTTTCAAGCTCACATCTCTTGTTTTCCCAATCTCAATTTCCTTATTAAATTCTATTAATTGATCCTGTACCATCCAAGCATTTACTTCATTATTCCACTTTAACTCTATTTCTTGTTCTAAACTTGGATTCGTAATATCATTTGTCCACTCTTTTCCAATCGACACTATTGATTGCTCATTTGGATGTAATGTGCACTTATATATTTTGTCTCCATAAGTCAATACTAATAGTTGCTCCATCCGTGTTCACTGCTCCTTTTCAACTGCTTACTCTTTTTTCTCTGTGTCCGACAAATTTTTATCGCTTGATGAATTGCCATATTTCTTTTTATATTCATCTAATTGTTGCTCATATGTTTTTAACTTTTGATCACGTTCTTCTCCTGATAAATCCGGATTATTTTTCAATGATTCAATTTGTTTAACAAGGCCGTACATAATAAGCTGAGGATCATCAAGTGTCTTAGCTAAATCTAATGATTTATCAAAATTACCTTTTCCGTTATACATCCAATACAGCAAATACTTTTCATCACTTTTCAAACTAATATTTTTCATAATCGATTTCTTTTGAGCTTCACCTAGTTTTTCAGCTGTAATGTATGCAAATGCTAACTCATATTTAGATGCAATCGGTAATGATTCAAACTCCTCTTCATTCAATTGCGTAATGACTTTGTCATAATCAGTTGCTATGAAACTTGCATTTGCTTCTAACAATTTATTTTGATAAGGAAATTTTATAAAAGTGAAATATATTAAAGGAGCAGCTAAAATAACTGTCGCCGCTATGAAGGAAAAAGCTAAGTATTTAAATGATTTGTAGCTTTTTTTAGGTACTAACTGCATATTTTTTTCTGTTTTTGTTTGTTCCTTCTCAAAGCTGTCATCAAGAAACTGCAGTAATGCATCTAAGCTTTCCATTTGAGCAACGGTCTGTTCAAATGTTGTTTCTTTTGCATCTTTTAGTAACCCAGCATACAAATCATCAAAGTTATGTTTTTGGGAGAATAAAGCAATAATTAGACACTTATATTGTGTTAAAAATTGCTCTTCTAATAACGGGGTTGGCGGAACAATATCTCGAATTCCTCTATGTATAATACTTGGTATTAAATTAGCATTAAAAACTATATTGTCTGGATGTAAAAAGAACGTGATTCGTTTATTTAAATATTTACGAAACTGCGCAACATTCCGAAGTAGTCTTAATTTCTCATTTCTTCCAAAACGGCTAAGATCGTCCCACTTATATAATTTTTTATCTACTTGATATAGAAACGTAAACATATCATCCGTTTCTTCTATTGTTAATGGTACAAATTCAGATGATTCGCCCGTAATTATATCGAATTGACGGAAGTCTTTTATACGTGTTTGAGATTTGGTCATCTCCAATTTCCAATTTTCTTTTTCTATTTGAAATTGATAGTTCATTGCATCAATTTGAATTATTTTTTCCGTCATGTTTATCCTCTTCTCCTTTTCTTTATAACCCGTAATAACTTATTTTCAAATAACTAAAAGTAAAAAATATTCTTTATAAAACTTGCAAAATATCTCCATCTGTTATTTGGTGATCAATTAAACGATCATTATCTGTTAAAACAATTGACTTATTTTTCACTTTAATTACAAAATGTGAACCTTCATGATTATCAATCTTTAGCGTATCTAATAAGTTTTTTAATAAATATTTAATAGATTGATGATTCGGAATACGCAAATCATATGTATTTCCATTCCATTTACTAAAATCTACTGTCACATTGATATGTGTTTGTATTGCCATCGCTTTACCTCCAACTTTTACGAAGAACCGTATAAATACCGATGCAAATAAGTAGAATGCCGCCGCCAAATAATAATATTATTGTTATACTAATTGGCTCTTCATTCATTGTTTCATTACTCGCTACTTCATCTGCACTTTTTCTGACAATGTATTCACTGCTAAATAAACTATTTTTCGTATCTTTAACACTATTATTCTCTTTTGGTTTTGTAAAAAGAGAATCTCGCAAAGCTTCCATATCTTTTTGTTCTTTCTTTTTCTTTTTCTCAATTTCTTCCTCTATATCTTTGTTAAATAACTCAATCGATGCTTTATCTAATTCTGTTTCTTTATGTTCCTTTTTATTTTTTTCTTGGTCGCTTTCTTCAAGTCGATCCACTTTAAACTTAATCTTCCCATCATCACCAAGATAACTGTCAGCCGCGCTCCTTATCGGTAGCGCGACAAACAGTAAAAGGATAGAGAGAAATGATAACTTAGCCACTATGCTCCATTGTTTGATCATTTACTTCTTTTTCCTCCCATTTCTTATGCCATACAAATAGATTACTAACCAATCCAATAATGGCAATTACAAACAATACGACAAAAATAACTTTCCCAGTATCTTTACCACTAATAAAATCATTTAGAAAACTTTCTATATACTGAAGCGGTGAGAATTGACGTATCTTTCCGACAGACGACATTTGATCTACTTTACTTCCAACTGCCTCAGTTAAAAATAGGTACATGCTTAAAAATACTAATAGTATAAACATTCCTACCATTTTTATTTGTCGTAATAAGTAGGTTGAGACTAATACAAACGCCATCATAATAAATGTAATGAACGCAATCCATAGTAAACTTTGATCCTGACCGAACTTTAAAAGACGCCCAGAAATGATACCTATACTAATCCCTTCCACAATTGATATACCGAAAGCTACTACTGTAGTTGGTACATTCATATCAATTAATGAGAATTTCTCTTCAAAATGATCTGATTGCATTCGTTTCTTTTCTTGATTCGCAATTGCGTATGCTGTAAATAATGCAACAATGAAACAAGTTAATACAATTAAGTATGGTGTAAAAGCATTTCCTGCTACAATTACTCCATCATTTTGCTTTTGAACTGGACTAGCTAAAAAGTCATATAGCATCTCATTTTGACGATCTCCAATACGGCTATTGGCTAAAATTTTCGTAAAGTTTTTGGAGAATGATTTATCATCTTCCATTTTCTTCGTAAAGTCATTTAATAATAAATCAGCTTTTGAAACAATTGTCGTTCCGCTGTCTTGAATTTCTTTTGCTTGTCCATTAATTTGATCAAATGTTTTATATACATCGTCTGAAGTTGCTAAACTATGCTTCGAACTTTCGACCAATGACTGACTTTGCATCATTAATGATTTAATACCAGAATCTAACGATAAAATAGCTGTTTGCTCACCAGCATGATTTGTTGTTAATACTTGCTGCTCTTCAACTAGCTTTAAGCTATTCTCACGCCATTTCGCTAAACCTTTTAAATACTCTCCTAAATTTTCATTCATACTAGTTGCTTGTTGCGTCGTTCCATTTAATTTCTCCGCTAGTAGCATAGAATTTTGATCCGCACTAGTAATAGATTGTTGATAAGAGTTTATTTTTTGTTTTAAACCTGACATATCTTGCTTTATTTCTGTAGTAATACTTGATGAAACAAGATTTGAAATTAAATCAATTAAGCTTTGTTTATTTAATACGTAGTACAAAGATTGATTCGTCGCAATTGCATCTAAACTTCCCTCTTCTAACTTAGGACCTACATCTTTCGTTCTTAAATCAATCCCATAATACATTTCGTAAAGGCTCATTAAACCTTGATAACTTTCGACTGTATCTACTGCTTCTTTTATTAATGCACTAGATATATTTTTTGTTAATACTTCTGCTTTTTGATGTACAACTTGATTCGTTGTACTTTCAATAGTCGTTGAGTTATCACCTTGATTTTGGTTTCCTCCGTTACCTGTTCCAGATCCACCTTCTTGGTTTCCTCCGTTACCTGTTCCAGATCCACCTTCTTGGTTTCCTCCGTTACCTGTTCCAGATCCGCCTCCTTGGTTTCCTCCGTTACCTGTTCCAGATCCGCCTTCTTGGTTTCCTCCGTTACCTGTTCCAGATCCGCCTCCTTGGTTTCCTCCGTTACC
>NZ_JAKUGG010000022.1:0-102249 GCF_022663835.1 Bacillus cereus group sp. BfR-BA-01347
GGGTAATGAACTCTTGTCTTCAAACGAAAAACACCTCCAATGAATTTGCATACTTAGTATGCGAATTCAGGAGGTGTTTTTTTCATGTACCACTATTCGGGTTCACTTCAATTGATGCAGTCAGTTTTTTTGTTGATGGTATATCAAAATCACTTTCAGACTCTTTCCTGTGAAGGAAAAATGTGTGTGAGGTAAGCAAATAAATTTCGGACACACTAACTGTACATTACAGCTAGGAGGAATGTACACGTGAATGAAATTTACATGGAAATAAAAGAAGAATTGCAATTGATGAGAAAAGAGTTGCAAGAGAGACTAGCTAAAGAAGTAATGCACAAATATGATGTCGAGTTCAGCCAAGAACTTGGATATGAAATTAAGGAAGAGATAAAGAAAAAATTGCTATTACATGATATAAAAGAGGATTTAAAGGATGTAGAACGCGCATTATTTAAGATGGAAATAGACATGTATGGTATTTGTGAAGAGACGGGGAGATTAATTTCGACAAAGCAAATGAAGACAATGCCGACTGCCCGTACGATTCATGAATTCTTCTATGAAAAGGTAAATGTATGAATACGCACAACGATATTATATTACCTTTTTTTAATTTATTTTATTCTTCTATAAAGGTTCATTGTGAAAAGGTAGCAGCTATGCTAAAATTTTGAGGTACACTGTCTTTGTGGGGGAAATGAAAATGATATATTATGTAATAGCGTTATTCGTCATTGCTATCGATCAAATATCGAAGTGGTTAATTGTAAAGAACATGGAATTGGGTACGAGTATTCCGATTATCGACAATGTATTATACATAACATCACATCGAAATAGAGGTGCTGCTTGGGGTATTTTAGAAAATAAAATGTGGTTCTTCTACATTATTACAGTTGTTTTTGTAGTATTTATTGTATTTTATATGAAAAAGTATGCGAAAACAGACAAGCTTCTAGGTATTTCGTTAGGCCTAATTTTGGGCGGGGCAATTGGTAACTTTATTGATCGTGTATTTAGACAAGAAGTAGTGGATTTCATTCACGTGTATATTTTCTCGTACAACTATCCAGTATTCAATATAGCTGATTCAGCATTATGTATTGGTGTTGTATTAATTATTATTCAAACATTATTAGAAGGCAAGAAAGCGAAGGAGTAATTGAATGAGTGAAGTAGTACAAGTAACAGTTGCAGCAGAGCAAAAAAACGAGCGAATTGATAAATTCGTTGCAGGGATAAATAACGAATGGTCACGTACGCAAGTGCAGCAATGGATTAAAGATGACGTTGTGACAGTAAACGGGAAAGCTGTAAAAGGAAATTATAAAGTAAAAGAAGAAGATGAAATTACAGTAACAATTCCTGAACCAGAAGAGTTAGATATTCAACCAGAAGATTTAAATTTAGAAATTTATTATGAAGATGCAGATGTGCTTGTTGTAAATAAGCCACGTGGTATGGTTGTACATCCAGCACCAGGGCATACAAGTGGTACACTTGTAAACGGCCTCATGCACCATTGTACAGACTTATCAGGCATTAACGGTATAATGCGTCCAGGTATCGTGCATCGTATTGATAAAGATACATCTGGACTATTAATGGTTGCTAAAAATGATATGGCACATGAATCGCTTGTAAATCAGCTTGTAGCAAAAACAGTAACGAGACGTTACAAAGCGATTGTACACGGTGTGATTCCGCATGATAAGGGAACGATTGATGCTCCGATTGCTCGTGATAAGAAAGAGCGTCAAAGTATGACAGTTGATGAAAATGGTAAGAACGCTGTTACGCACTTCCAAGTGTTAGAACGCTTTAAAGACTTTACACTTGTAGAATGTCGCTTAGAAACGGGACGTACGCACCAAATTCGTGTTCATATGAAATATATTGGCTATCCACTTGCAGGAGATCCGAAGTATGGTCCGAAGAAAACGTTAGATATGAATGGACAAGCACTTCATGCGGGTATTTTAGGCTTTGATCATCCTCGTACTGGTGAATATATTCAGTTTGAGGCACCAATTCCAGAAGTGTTTGAAGACGCATTAAATATTTTACGAAAATAGTATTGACAAATCATAAGAAAACTGAGATACTGACAACAGTTAAATAATGATCCTTTAACACAGCCCCGTGAGGTTGAGAAGGTAACGGTTTGAAATACTTAGGGTATGTTGTACCCTTTTTTCAAAAGTCCTCTCGCACACGCTGAGAGGACTTTTTTTATACCATTACTCTCACGCAAGAAAAAAGCTTGGAGGTGTAGAGCATGCAAGAGAAAGCTGTCGTTTTAGATGACCAAATGATTCGCCGCGCTTTAACACGAATTAGTCATGAAATCGTGGAACGAAATAAAGGTGTCGATAATTGTGTTCTTGTCGGAATTAAAACTCGTGGAATTTTTATTGCACAACGTTTGGCAGAACGAATTGGTCAAATTGAAGGAAAAGAAATGGAAGTTGGAGAGTTAGACATTACGTTATATCGTGATGATTTAACACTACAATCGAAAAATAAAGAACCACTTGTAAAAGGTTCTGATATCCCTGTAGATATTACGAAGAAAAAAGTTATCCTTGTGGATGACGTATTATATACAGGAAGAACAGTTCGAGCAGCAATGGATGCTCTTATGGATTTAGGTAGACCATCTCAAATCCAATTGGCGGTTCTTGTTGATAGAGGTCATCGCGAATTACCAATTCGCGCTGATTATGTAGGGAAGAACATTCCAACATCAAGTGAAGAGCGTATCGAAGTTGATTTGCAAGAGACAGATCAACAAGATCGAGTAAGCATATACGATAAGTAAAGCCCTTTTAAATGTAGTCCTGTGAGGCTGCCAAAGGGTCTTGGCTTTCATATGTCAAATTTGGCATACGAAAGTGTAGGACTCTTTGTGCACAGGCACAAAGAGTTTTTTTATTGCAAAGATTTAAACTGAAGGAGGATGTAACAATGGAACAAAAGCCAGTGTTAGACGTTAATGAAGTACCGAAACCGGGAAAATGGTTATTTTTAAGTATACAACATTTGTTCGCGATGTTTGGATCAACAGTGCTTGTTCCATTTTTAACAGGATTGAATCCATCAGTAGCATTAATATCAAGTGGATTAGGAACGTTAGCGTTCCTTCTTATAACGAAAGGCCAAGTACCTGCTTATCTAGGATCATCATTCGCCTTTATCGCACCGATTATAACAGCCAAAACGGCAGGTGGACCGGGAGCGGCAATGCTTGGTGGTTTGCTAGCAGGACTTGTGTACATTTTAATCTCACTCGGAATTAAGAAATCAGGATCAGAGTGGATTATGAAATTACTACCACCAATCGTAGTTGGTCCAGTAGTAATGGTAATCGGTCTAGCTTTAGCACATACAGCAGTTAACATGGCGATGAACGATGCGGATGGCAAATATAGCTTTACACATTTTTCAGTAGCGTTAGTAACATTAGCAATTACAATTATATGCTCGATATTTGGAAGAGGATTTTTCAGTATAATACCAGTGTTACTTGGCATTATCGGCGGATATATCTTCGCTTACTTCCAAGGGCTAGTAGACTTAAAGCCGGTAGCTGAGGCAAAATGGTTTGTTGTACCAGATTTCACAGTACCATTTGTAACATACACACCAGAGTTTTCATGGAAGATTGTACTCTTGATGGTACCAGTTGCACTAGTAACAATATCAGAACATATCGGACATCAAATTGTTCTTGGAAATGTTATTAAAAGAGATTTAATTGAAAAACCAGGTTTACACCGTTCAATCTTCGGTGACGGAGTAGCAACATTAATCGCGTCACTAATCGGTGGGCCACCAAATACAACGTATGGTGAAAACATCGGTGTGCTAGCAATTACGAGAGCATACAGTGTATACTTATTCATCGGTTCAGCAGTATTCGCAATCATGTTCGGATTTATCGGTAAGATTTCTGCACTGATTCATTCGATCCCAACACCAGTTATGGGTGGTGTATCAATCTTACTATTCGGTGTAATCGCATCAAGCGGATTACGCATGATGGTAGATGATAAAACAGATTTAAGTGACAAACGAAACCTAATGATTGCATCAGTAATATTAGTAATCGGTATTGGTGGAGCGGTACTTCACGTAGGAGAATCATTCCAAGTAGAAGGAATGGCACTAGCAGCAATTGTAGGTGTACTGTTAAATCTACTACTACCGGAAACGAAACAAATAAAACAATCTAAGCAGATTGCTTCATAATAATAACCTTTTAATTCAGTCCTGTGAGACCGAAAAGGGTGGCTTCTTTCTTGCACCCTAGTCTCACATGACTAGGGTATTTTTATGCAAAGGTTGTTATAAAAATTCAAAAGTGGTAACATAAAAATCAGAAAGATGAGGGATGACGATGAGCCATTTGTTAACGATGAGTGAATTATCGGAAGTAGAAATTTCAGAAATCCTAAAAGATGCAGAAGATTTTGCGAATGGAAAAGAGAGCAAAACGACAGAGCAAACTTTTGTTGCGAACTTGTTCTTTGAGAATAGTACGAGAACGAGATTTAGCTTTGAAGTTGCTGAGAAGAGATTAGGACTTGATGTTTTAAACTTTTCAGCTGATGCATCTAGCGTACAAAAAGGAGAAACTCTATACGATACGATAAGAACACTAGAATCAATCGGAACAAAAGCAGTGGTCATCCGCCACGAGCAAGATCGCTACTTCGATGAACTAAAAGATCAGGTGAATATTCCAATCTTAAACGCTGGAGATGGATGCGGAAACCACCCAACACAGTGCCTACTGGACCTTCTTACAATTAAACAAGAGTTTGGAAGATTTGAAGGTTTGAAGATTGCAATAGTAGGAGATGTTCGTCATAGCCGAGTAGCACGTTCTAATGCAGAAGCATTAACGAAGCTTGGTGCAACGATTTACTTTGCAAGTCCAGAAGAGTGGAAAGATGAAGACAACACATTTGGAACATACAAACCATTAGATGAACTTGTTCCAGAAGTTGATGTAATGATGTTACTCCGTGTACAACATGAGCGTCATGATCATTATGAAACAGACATTATGAAAGAATATCATGAGAAACACGGATTAACAGTAGAAAGAGAAAAGCGTATGAAAGAAGGAAGCATTATTATGCATCCAGCTCCTGTAAACCGTGATGTTGAAATTGCAAGTGAACTTGTTGAGTGTGAGCGTTCACGCATATTTAAACAAATGGAAAATGGAGTTTACGTAAGAATGGCTGTACTAAAACGCGCCTTACCAAATGTATTAGGAGGAATGAAACATGAATTATTTGTTTAAAAATGGTCGTTATATGAATGAAGAAGGAAAAATCGTAGCAACGGATCTTCTCGTACAAGACGGTAAAATCGCTAAGGTAGCAGAAAATATTACGGCAGATAATGCTGAAGTAATCGATGTGAACGGAAAGTTAATCGCACCTGGATTAGTAGATGTACACGTACATCTTCGTGAACCAGGTGGTGAACATAAAGAAACAATTGAAACAGGTACACTAGCAGCGGCAAAAGGTGGATTCACTACAATTTGCGCAATGCCAAATACACGCCCGGTACCAGATTGCAGAGAACATATGGAAGACTTGCAAAAACGTATTGAAGAAAAAGCTCATGTTAACGTACTACCATACGGAGCAATTACAGTACGTCAAGCTGGTTCTGAAATGACAGATTTCGAAACATTAAAAGAACTTGGAGCATTTGCTTTCACAGATGACGGCGTAGGCGTACAAGATGCGAGCATGATGTTAGCGGCTATGAAACGTGCAGCAAAATTAGATATGGCAGTAGTTGCGCACTGTGAAGAGAATACGCTTATTAATAAAGGTTGTGTACATGAAGGGAAGTTTTCTGAGAAACACGGATTAAACGGTATCCCATCAGTATGTGAATCTGTACATATTGCAAGGGATATACTGCTTGCTGAAGCAGCAGATTGCCACTATCACGTATGTCACGTAAGTACGAAAGGTTCTGTACGTGTAATCCGTGATGCGAAACGCGCTGGAATTAAAGTAACAGCAGAAGTAACACCGCATCACCTAGTGTTATGTGAAGATGATATCCCATCAGCTGATCCTAACTTTAAAATGAACCCACCACTTCGTGGAAAAGAAGACCATGCAGCATTAATTGAAGGTTTATTAGATGGAACGATCGATATGATCGCAACTGACCATGCACCGCATACAGCGGAAGAGAAAGCACAAGGAATTGAAAGAGCACCGTTTGGAATTACTGGTTTTGAAACAGCATTCCCGCTTCTATACACAAACCTTGTGAAAAAGGGAGTCATTACGCTAGAACAGTTAATTCAATTCTTAACAGAAAAGCCAGCTGATACATTCGGCTTAGAAGCAGGTCGCCTAAAAGAAGGTAGAGCAGCTGATATTACAATCATTGATTTAGAACAAGAAGAAGAGATTGACCCAACAACATTCTTATCAAAAGGAAAAAATACACCATTCGCAGGTTGGAAATGCCAAGGATGGCCGGTAATGACAATCGTTGGTGGTAAGATCGCATGGCAAAAGGAGAGTGCATTAGTATGAAAAGACAACTTATCTTAGAAGATGGAACAGTATTAATTGGAACAGGTTTCGGAGGCGAAATCGAAAAGTCAGGTGAGGTTGTATTTACAACAGGAATGACTGGATATCAAGAAACATTATCTGATCCATCATATTGCGGTCAAATCGTAACATTCACGTACCCATTAATCGGAAATTACGGCATTAACCGTGACGATTTTGAATCCATTCACCCATCTGTAAATGGTTTAATCGTAAACGAAATTTGTGATCACCCATCAAACTTCCGTAATGAAATTTCGTTAAATGATTACTTGAAAGAAAGAAATATTCCAGGATTAGCAGGGATTGATACGAGAAAATTAACGAGAAAAATTCGTCAATACGGTACATTACGCGGACGCCTTTGTAACATGGATGCAGATGTAGAGTACATTGTAAGCCAATTAAAAGCGACAGTATTTACAGATCATGTAAAACGCGTATCAACGAAAGATCCATACCCAAGCCCAGGTCGTGGTCACCGAGTTGTACTAGTAGACTTCGGTATGAAACATGGTATTTTACGAGAATTAAATAAGCGTGACTGTGATGTAATTGTAGTTCCTTACAACACAACAGCAGAAGAAATTTTACGCCTTAGCCCAGATGGAATTATGTTAAGTAATGGACCTGGAGATCCGAAAGATGTACCAGAAGCAATTGAAATGTTAAAAGACATTATCGGTAAAGTTCCTTTATTCGGAATTTGCCTAGGACATCAATTGTTCGCTCTAGCATCAGGTGCAAATACAAGTAAGTTGAAATTTGGTCACCGTGGTTTAAACCATCCAGTAAAAAATCTTGCAACTGGAAAAGTAGCAATTACATCTCAAAACCACGGATACGCAGTAGAAGAAGAATCAGTTGAAAATACAGATCTTGAAATTACACATGTTGCTTTAAACGATGGAACGGTAGAAGGTCTTCGTCATAAGAAGTTCCCAGCATTTACAGTACAATACCATCCAGAAGCTTCAGCGGGACCAGAAGATGCAAATGATTTATTCGAAGATTTCTTAACAATGATTGAAAACTTCAAGAAAGAAGGGGAAGAGTTATGCCAAAACGCCTAGACATTAACACAATTTTAGTAATCGGATCAGGACCAATTGTAATTGGGCAAGCAGCGGAGTTTGACTACTCTGGCACACAAGCTTGTCAATCTCTTAAAGAGGAAGGTTACAAAGTAATCCTTGTTAACTCTAACCCAGCAACAATTATGACGGATACTGCAACAGCAGATAAAGTATACATCGAGCCATTAACATTAGAATTCGTAAGCCGTATTATTCGTAAAGAACGTCCTGATGCAATCCTACCAACATTAGGTGGTCAAACAGGTTTAAACATGGCTGTTGAACTTGCAAAATCAGGCGTACTTGACGAGTGCGGAGTTGAAATTTTAGGAACAAAATTATCAGCAATCGAGCAAGCGGAAGATCGTGATTTATTCCGTACATTAATGCAAGATTTAAATGAACCAACACCACCAAGTGAAATTATTCATAACCTTGATGAAGCATATGGATTTGTAAATGAAATTGGTTATCCAGTAATCGTTCGACCAGCGTTCACATTAGGAGGAACGGGCGGCGGAATTTGCCATAACGAAGAAGAGCTAATTGAAATCGTAACAAGCGGTTTAAAACATAGTCCAGTAACACAATGTTTATTAGAGAAAAGTATTGCTGGCTGTAAGGAAATTGAATATGAAGTAATGCGTGATTCAAATGATAACGCGATTGTAGTATGTAACATGGAAAACATCGATCCAGTTGGTGTTCACACAGGTGATTCGATTGTAGTAGCACCGAGCCAAACGCTAAGCGACCGTGAATATCAAATGTTACGTAACACTTCATTACGAATTATTCGTGCACTAGGAATTGAAGGCGGATGTAACGTTCAGCTTGCGCTTGATCCATATAGCTTCCAATACTATGTAATCGAAGTAAATCCACGTGTAAGTCGTTCATCTGCACTAGCATCTAAAGCAACTGGATATCCAATTGCGAAATTAGCAGCAAAAATTGCAGTCGGTTTAACGTTAGATGAAATCGTAAACCCAGTAACACAAAAAACTTACGCTTGCTTCGAGCCAGCGTTAGACTATGTTGTTTCAAAAATTCCACGTTGGCCGTTTGATAAGTTTGAATCAGCGAACAGAACGCTTGGAACACAAATGAAAGCAACTGGTGAAGTTATGTCAATCGGACGTAACTTAGAAGAATCATTACTAAAAGCAGTTCGTTCTTTAGAGCTTGGCATTTATCACTTAGAATTAGACCACTTAAAAGAACTTGATAAAGAAACGATGAAAAAACGTATCATTAAAGCGGATGATGAACGACTGTTTATTGTAGCAGAAGCAATTCGCCAAGGTGTAACGAAAGAAGAAATCAATGAATGGTGTGAAATGGACTTCTTCTTCTTACAAAAAGTTGAAAACATCGTAAATATGGAACGTGAAGTAAAAGCGAATGTAGGAAATATGGAAGTACTACAAACTGCAAAAGAAATGGGCTTCAGCGATCACTACATTGCAGCAGCTTGGAACAAAACGGAGCGCGAAATTTATGATATGCGTAAAGAAAATAATATGATGCCAGTATTCAAAATGGTAGATACTTGCGCGGCAGAGTTTGAATCTGCAACGCCATATTACTACAGCACATATGCAGACGAAAATGAATCGATTGTAACAGATCGTAAGAGTGTAGTAGTTCTAGGATCTGGTCCGATCCGCATTGGTCAAGGTGTTGAGTTTGACTACGCAACAGTTCACTCAGTATGGGCAATTAAAGAAGCTGGATATGAAGCAATTATTATTAACAACAACCCAGAAACAGTTTCAACAGACTTCAGTATTTCTGACAAATTATACTTTGAACCATTAACGATTGAAGATGTAATGCACATTATCGATTTAGAAAAACCAGAAGGTGTTATCGTTCAGTTCGGTGGACAAACGGCAATTAACTTAGCAGCGAAACTAGAAGAACACGGTGTGAAAATTTTAGGAACATCACTTGAAGATCTAGACCGTGCAGAAGATCGTGATAAATTCGAAGCTGCACTAACACAATTAGGTATCCCACAACCAGTTGGTAAAACAGCAACAACTGTAGAACAGGCGGTAGCAATCGCTGAAGAAATTGGTTACCCAGTATTAGTAAGACCATCTTACGTATTAGGTGGACGTGCGATGGAAATCGTATATCGTCAAGAAGAACTACTGCACTACATGAAAAATGCAGTTAAAGTTCATGCGGAGCATCCGGTATTAATTGACCGTTACATGGTTGGTAAAGAAATTGAAGTAGATGCAATTTCAGACGGCGAGAATGTATTCATTCCAGGTATTATGGAACATATTGAACGCGCTGGAGTTCACTCTGGTGACTCAATTGGAGTATACCCACCACAAAGCTTATCTGAGAAACTAAAAGAACAAATTATTGAACATACAATTGCACTTGGAAAAGGTTTAAACATTGTTGGATTACTAAATATCCAGTTTGTAGTATTCAAAGATCAAGTGTACGTAATTGAAGTAAACCCACGTGCGAGTCGTACAGTACCGTTCTTAAGTAAAATTACGGGCGTACCTATGGCGAATGTTGCAACGAAAGTTATTTTAGGTCAAGACTTAGTTGAGCAAGGATACGGAACTGGTTATCACCCAGAAGAGAAAGAAGTATATGTAAAAGCACCGGTATTCTCGTTTGCGAAACTACGCTCAGTTGATACAACATTAGGACCTGAAATGAAATCAACAGGGGAAGTAATGGGTAAAGACTTAACACTTGAAAAAGCATTATACAAAGGATTAGTTGCTTCTGGAATTAACATCCCAACGCACGGATCAGTAATTATCACAGTAGCGGATAAAGATAAAGAAGAGGCAATGGAAATTGCAAAACGTTTCCACGAAATCGGTTATAACTTATTAGCAACAGCTGGAACAGCAAAATCGTTAGCGGAGCAAAATATTCCAGTGCAAGTTGTAAACAAAATTGATTCTGAAGACTACAACTTACTTGATATTATCCGTCAAGGAAAAGCGCAGTTTGTAATCAATACATTAACAAAAGGAAAACAACCAGCGCGTGATGGTTTCCGCATTCGCCGTGAATCAGTAGAAAATGGTGTAGCTTGCTTAACATCACTTGATACAACGAGAGCAATCTTACGAGTATTAGAATCTATGACATTCTCAGCTCATTCAATGAA
Organism: Bacillus cereus group sp. BfR-BA-01347; assembly: GCF_022663835.1. Classification (NCBI taxonomy): domain Bacteria; kingdom Bacillati; phylum Bacillota; class Bacilli; order Caryophanales; family Bacillaceae; genus Bacillus; species Bacillus cereus group sp. BfR-BA-01347. Next base: position 10,839 of record NZ_JAKUGG010000022.1, read on the forward strand.
AGAAATTACGCAAACAAAGCGTCACGAGGTGGTACATGCATGATGCAAAAGCAAAATATGATCGTCGTTAACCAAAAAGAAATCGCAAAAAATATTTACGAATTAGTGCTTCAAGGAACGTTAGTACAGCAAATGAACGAACCAGGGCAGTTTGTACACATTAAGGTAGCAGAGGGCATTGCGCCCCTTCTGCGCCGCCCAATTAGTATTTGTAATGTAGATCAAGAGAAGAACGAATTTACAATGCTATATCGTGCCGAAGGACAAGGGACAAAAACATTAGCAACTAGAAAACAAGGTGAAATGGTAGATGTACTGGGACCATTAGGAAACGGTTTTCCTGTAGAAGAAGCAGAAGCTGGCCAAACAGCTTTATTAGTAGGCGGGGGAATTGGTGTACCACCACTTTATGAATTATCACAGCGCCTCGTTGCAAGGGGTGTACGTGTTATTCACATCTTAGGTTTTCAAACGAAAGATGTTGTTTTCTATGAAGAAAAATTTGCAGAACTTGGTGATACGTACGTTGCGACAGTAGACGGTACACACGGTACAAAAGGATTTGTCACAGATGTAATTGATAATTACGGAATCGACTTTGATATTCTTTACTCATGTGGCCCGTTAGCGATGCTTCGTGCATTAGAAGGACGTTACAAAGAGAAAAAAGCCTATATTTCATTAGAAGAGCGTATGGGTTGTGGTATTGGAGCTTGTTTCGCATGTGTATGCCACTTACAAGAAGATCCAAGTGGACATTCTTACAAGAAGGTGTGTAGCGACGGACCAGTATTTCCAATCGGGGAGGTTGTACTATGAACAGATTGCAAGTTGAATTACCAGGATTATCATTAAAAAATCCAATTATACCGGCATCTGGATGCTTTGGGTTTGGTCGTGAATATGCACAGTTTTACGATTTAAGTGTACTAGGATCAATCATGATTAAAGCGACGACAGAACAACCACGTTATGGAAATCCAACGCCTCGTGTTGCTGAAACACCAGGCGGCATGCTAAATGCAATTGGACTTCAAAACCCGGGATTAGACAAAGTAATGAATTCGGAATTACCATGGTTAGAACAATTTGACCTTCCAATTATTGCGAACGTTGCAGGCTCACAAGCTGAGGATTACGTAGCGGTTGCGAAGGAAATTTCTAAAGCGCCTAATGTCCATGCACTAGAATTAAACATTTCTTGTCCGAACGTAAAAACAGGTGGTATCGCTTTTGGTACAAATCCTGAAATTGCTGCTGATTTAACGAAGCGAGTAAAAGAGGTTTCTGAAGTGCCTGTATACGTGAAATTGTCACCGAACGTGGCAAACATAGTGGAAATTGCAAAAGCGATTGAAAATGCAGGTGCAGATGGTTTAACGATGATTAATACATTGCTTGGTATGCGTCTAGATTTAAAAACAGCTAAACCAATTTTAGCAAACCGTACAGGCGGATTATCAGGTCCTGCGATTAAGCCAGTAGCAATTCGCATGGTCCATGAAGTAAGCCAAGCGGTTAACATTCCAATTATCGGAATGGGTGGTATTGAAACAGCTGAAGATGTAATTGAATTCTTCTATGCTGGCGCAAGCGCAGTTGCAGTAGGTACAGCGAACTTTATCGATCCGTTCGTATGTCCGACAATTATTGAAGAGTTACCAGCATTATTAGATGAGTTAGGATTTGATCACATTTCGGAATGTCAAGGAAGGAGCTGGAAGCAAACATGTCACAGTCGTTAATCGTTGCACTAGATTTTCCAGGGAAACAAGAAGTAGAACAATTCTTACAACACTTTGAAGGGGAAGAGTTATTTGTCAAAGTAGGTATGGAGTTATTTTACAAAGAAGGCCCTGCGATTATTACGTACTTAAAAGAAAAGGGACATAAGATCTTCTTAGATTTAAAACTTCATGATATTCCGAATACAGTAAAAAGCGCTATGCGTAGCCTAGCTAGTCTAGATGTCGATATGGTAAATGTTCATGCTGCTGGGGGAAGCAGCATGATGAAAGCTGCGATTGAGGGATTAGAGGAAGGTAAGCAAGAAGGAAAAGAGAGACCGATTTGTATTGCAGTTACACAACTAACAAGCACTTCGGAAGCTATGATGAAAAAAGAGATTGGCATTGAGAAAACGTTAGAAGAAGCGGTTGCTCATTATGCAAAACTAACGAAAGAAAGTGGACTTGATGGCGTTGTTTGTTCAACACTTGAAGTTCCAAAATTACGTGAAGTATGCGGAAATGAATTTGTAACAGTAACACCGGGGATTCGTCTTGCAAGCGATGATGTAAATGACCAAGTACGCGTAGCAACACCGAAACGTGCGAGGGAACTTGGTTCAAGCTACATCGTAGTCGGACGTAGTATTACAAAAGCAGAAAATCCGCTTGAAGCGTATAAAACAGTAAAACAACAGTGGGAAGGTGTAACAGTATGAAAAAAGAAATCGCATCGCATTTATTAGAAATTGGAGCAGTATTTTTACAACCGAATGATCCATTCACTTGGTCTTCAGGTATGAAATCACCAATTTATTGTGATAACCGTTTAACTTTATCTTATCCAAAAGTACGTCAAGCGATTGCAGCTGGATTAGAAGAGTTAATTAAAGAGCACTTCCCAACTGTAGAAGTTATTGCAGGAACAGCAACTGCTGGTATTGCGCACGCTGCATGGGTAAGCGATCGTATGGATTTACCAATGTGCTACGTACGTAGTAAAGCAAAAGGGCACGGTAAAGGGAACCAAATCGAAGGAAAAGCTGAAAAAGGTCAAAAAGTCGTAGTAGTAGAAGACTTAATTTCAACTGGCGGTAGTGCAATTACATGTGTAGAAGCACTTCGCGAAGCTGGATGTGAAGTATTAGGAATCGTATCAATCTTCACATACGAGCTAGAAGCAGGAAAAGAAAAGCTAGAAGCAGCTAACGTAGCATCATATTCTTTAAGTGATTACAGTGCATTAACTGAAGTTGCAGCAGAAAAAGGTATGATCGGACAAGCTGAAACGAAAAAATTACAAGAGTGGCGTAAAAATCCAGCTAACGAAGCTTGGATCACAGCGTAATACAAAAAAACGACCGCGGGGGAACGCGGTCGTTTTTTATATTATTGTTAAAAATTCAAGTAAAGTTCCATCAATATTAAAGAAAATCATATTACAATCTCCTTAACTACTTAGTGCTTTCTGCAAGCTTATATCCTCTTACAAACAATAGAGTCACATAAGAAACAATAAATGAGAAAATGCTATACATGCCGACCCAAAAGAAAAATTTTGGAGTAAAGGCGATAACACCTATTATTAAAAAACTAGCAAACGTTACAATCGGCATTACGTAATACGTTTGCGTTTTGCGTGTTCCAATAACAGATACGATAAAGATAAATAATGGACAAATTAATAAGACGAAAATCAATTCATTCATAGGTATGTCCCCTTTTCTAATTGCAGTAATCTGTTTCTCGTAAACGTTTTGAAATAATTACTCTCCTAATATAATTTCGCTAAGTAATAACGAATCCCTCTTGAAAACTGATAATTCATGATGAATTTTACAAGCAAAAAACGTAAGCAAGAGAACACTTGCTTACGTTATAGGATAAACATCGCAACGATCGTGGTGACAATTAAACCGATAACAACCGGTAAAAAGTTTCGGCGTGCAAGTTCAAATGGATCGACTTTACAAATCGCAGCAGCAGGAATAAGTGCCCAAGGAATTAACGTCCCGCCCCCGGTCCATATAGCTGCAATTTGCCCGAGTGCTGTTAATGTAGCTGTTCCATGGCCAAGTGCTGTTCCAAAAAGATTGGCAATGGAACCAGCAAGTGATATACCTGAAAAACCTGATCCATCTAAGCCGGTAATGACAGCAACGATGGTTAATGTCCCTGCCGATACATATTGATTTAAAGGAACAGTTTGAGATAAAGCGATGCCTAAGTCGTTAATGATTCCGTGTGAACCTTTCGGTAAATAGTCCCCGATAATTTTCACAAAGCCACTATCTCCTAAATAAAAGAGTGCAGCGATAGGAATAACTGGTCCGAAAATTTTAAAGCCAAATTGGAGCCCTTCTATGAAATAATCGGTCGTTTTATTCAGTCCATTACCTTTGTAGGCGATGAGAGAAATGATGATAATCATAATAACAGTTGTTCCACCGATAAGTGCAGTTGCGTCGCTTCCTTGTAGTTGAAATTGAATCATGCAAAGGATATCAATGATATATACGATAGGGATACAAATAGCGAGCCATTTCTTTGTGCGAGGAGATAATGAAGTGAGCGTTTTAGAAGACTCAGTTGATAGAATAGATTCTTGTATAGCTAAGCCTGTATGAAACTCTTTTCGTAAGAAGAAAAAAGCGACGGAAGTTGTCACAACGCCCATAACGATAACGAGTGGAACACTTGCAGATACGACGCTGGAAACAGGGAGACCAGCAGCGTCTGCGGTTAATTTTGGTGCGCCTTGTATAACGAAGTCGCCGGATAAAGCAATCCCATGACCGAATAAGTTCATAGCAATTGCAACCCCAATTGGAGGAAGGCCGACACGTACAGCAACCGGTAATAAAATAGCTCCCATTAAGGCGACAGCTGGAGAAGGCCAAAAGAAGAAAGAAATGGTCATCATTAAAAGGCCGATAATCCAGTAGGCGAGTGTAGGTGTACGAATCATTTTTGTAAATGGTGAAATCATCGTATCATTTATGCCAGTATGAACGAGTAAATTGCTCATTGATACGATAATGGAGATGATTAATATAGTTGGTAATAGCTCAGTAATGGCGTAAATGAAACTTTGAAAAATTCCGCTAATGGCAAGAGGGATAGAACTTGTTGCAGTTAATGCTAATAAAAAGATAAAAACGATACAAATGATAGTCGTATCTTTTCGGAGAATAAAAAAGGTAATAATAGTGAGTAAACAAATAATGTAGAGAGCGTGTAATAGCGTTAATTCAACTCCCATAACATTCACATCCTTTAGGCATTCGTGTAGTGTATTGTATGAAAGCGGTGAAAGTATGTGAGTATAGGAAAAAGAAAAAAGTGAAATTTCATGTACTGTAATGATAAGAATAAAAAATGGATGATACAATACAATTAATCCTAAAAATGGGATTTGAGGAGAAGGGGAATGGGGGAGTACGAATGAGAGAAAAAATAGGATATTATGGTGTGCTAGTTTGTTTACTATTATCAGTTATTTCAGGACAATTTCTTAACAGTGAATGGGTACCAGTTATATTATGTATAGGCGTATTGATTTTTGCTCCTATGTATCGCTGGAATGAATGGAAAGCATATAGTCGAAAAAAGAAAATGGTTTTCAGCATCGAATTTGTCATTATAATCAGCACAATTCCGTTTTTGTTATGGAAAGGAAATGAGATAATAGATGGAATTGTAATGTTTCAAGGGTGGTTGTTTATTGCGAAAATGCTATATTTAATATGCATTTTAATGTTGGTAGTGGTAGTCACTAAAATAGTAAACGAAAAGCTATTCGTTAATGAATAAAAGAAAATGCCACCTTATTCGGTGGCATTTCCTCATTTTACTGCATGAGCTTTTTGCATCTTTTTAATTAAACGAATTTGTCCACGATGATTGATTTCATCTTCAAAAACGTGAAACCACTTAAAATAGTTATTTGCTGGTTTGTCATACCAAAAGTCTGTCGTTTTAAATAACCATTCATCAGGTAACGATTGAAAAGTCTCGATTTTTTTGGAACGTACTTCTTGTAATGTATTGATGTAAAATTCTATAGCGTTTCCTTTTATTTTCTCACGTCCAAGATCGCCTAATTCAATGCCAGGTAACCAGCGTTCTAATTCAGCCTCCGTTGGTTCACGGTCTTCAAAAGTATGAATCTGGTAGTAAAATTCAATAGCGGCCATATGGTACAATAACATGCCAATTGAATTTGTGTCCTTATCATATAAATAATCAAGTTCCTCAATTGTTAAACCTTCCACCGCTTGCATTGTTGTATAGCGAGCGTAATTCATCATGGAAACAAGATTTGAAAATTCAGACTGTAACCCATCTATCTTATCAATTACAAAATTCAATTTAAATTCCCCCTCTTAAACGATGACTCCAGAGAAAGAATTCTATGTGCAACGAAAAACTCCTTTAAAAAAGGTCGTGATTTCAACAAGGAATAACAATTAGTTCTCTATTTGATTTTGTAATAACTTCATAGCCTTCTTTTGTAATGACGATATCGTCTTCAATTCTACAACCGCCCCAGTTCGGAATGTAAATACCAGGTTCAACGGTAACAACCATACCTTCTTCTAAAGTAGCCGTACTTTCTTGAGATAAGCGAAGAGGTTCATGTATTTCTAACCCAAGACCATGACCAGTAGAGTGTCCAAAATATTGACCATATCCACAATCTGTAATGTATTTTCTTGTTACATCATCGATACTTTTCGCAGTTTCTCCAGGCTTAATCGCTTCAGTCCCACGTTTTAACGCTTCTCGTACAACATTGTATATTTTTTTGAATTCTTCCGATGGTTCCCCTATTGCTACAGTACGTGTTATATCGGAACAATATCCGTCGTAAAGTGCACCGAAGTCTAATGTAACGATATCCCCTCGTTCGATTATTTTATTTGATGCAACTCCATGGGGAAGTGAAGAACGAACGCCTGAGGCTACAATGATTTGGAATGAAGAAGATGTAGCCCCTTTTTTTCGCATGAAAAATTCTAATTCATCTCGTACAGCATTTTCACTTATTCCTGGTTTTAGAAACGTAAGAATGTGGTGAAATGCTTCGTCCGCGATATTAGCTGCAATTTTCATTGTTTCTATTTCAGGCGTGTCTTTAATGATACGAATATTTTCGATAATTTCGCACACTTGAATCATTTCCGCCTGTACGTATTTTTGCAAGTTTTTATATTGTTGCAATATCATGTTGTTTTCTTCAATTCCAAGTTTTTGAATGTTTAATTTCGATACTTGATGTGCAATTTCTTTTTCTAAATTTCCTTTATGCATAATAATTTCAGCATCTTTTATTTGTGATTTCGTTTGATCTACATAGCGGAAATCAGTGATAAAAACAGCTTGATCGGCAGAGATTAAGACGCCGCCAGCGCTACCTGTAAAGCCTGTTGCATATTGACGGTTTTCTTTCTTTGTAATAAGTAACCCGTCGATTCCGTAATTATGTAGTTGTTTTTGGATGTTAGTTATTCTTATATTCATTTTAATTCCTCCTTTTTACATTAATAAAGCAAGAATTGTGCCAATATATTTATTTAGAATAAAAGAGAAGAGGGTAGCTGTGTGTCAAAAAAACTAGACGGATGTAAAATAAATATATATATAATTTTTACAGTAAGTTTTTATGTGAATGAACAATAATGTAAACTTGCAAACAAAATCTTTTTAATTTAAATATTATATTTTTTGTATAAATAAATTAAAAAATTGGTATAATAAGGGATTGTTACGTTTTTTTGTAGGTAAAGAGATGTAACGAAAAAATTGGGTTAAGGAATGTGAATGTATGAAGAAATTAAGTAAAGTAATGTCATTTTGTTTGGCCGCTAGTATGCTTGTTATAACGGGGTGTGAAACAAGTGAAAACAAAGTTCAAGTGAATAAAATGATTGACCAGCTTGATGAAGCGCCAGAAGTGACAGAAAAAGAAGCAAAAAAGATTGTAAGAAAGAGTGTAGATGGAATAGCAAACGCGTTTAGTGAGATGGAAAAAGAAAATGGATGGAGCCGAAATAATCCTGGGGATTTAGAGACAGTTAAAAAAGGAGTTAAGGGATTAGTTTCAAAAAAATTTGTAGAGAATCAGCTTCTTGAATTGCTTAATAACTTTAATAGATCGAGAGAGACTGATATGTTACCATTCCCAAATTATTTTCAAACTGAAATAAGATTTTCTTCTTCACAAGATAAAGAAAATTTAACGGTACATACATTAAGTTTAGAAGATGAAATAGGTCATGCGGCCCAAGAATGGGAATTTCATTTGGTGTATAAAGAAGGGGAATGGTTAATGGATAAATGGTCATTCGTTTTTCCTGAAGATTTAAAACTTACAAAAGAAGAAGCAAATAGAATTTTACAAACGCCAGACGATAAGAATGTGTCATTTGTAAGTGAAGAAAATAGTGGCGATAAGAAATATATATTCAAAGATAGTAACGGATTAATTACTGTAAATGCGAAAACATCTCTTATTTCATACAATGTAGATGAAAATAAGTATGAAAAGTTAACGAAAGAAAGAAATATTCAAGAAACAGAACAAGTACAGAGAAAGGATTCCAGTGCGTATACAGGCTCAAAAGACGAGAAACAATCGCAAAAAGAATCTTCTTCAAAGATAGATAGAGCAAATGTTTTAAGCGAATTAGCTGCTATAGATAAACAAGAAAAACATACGAATGCTATGTCAACCAATGATATAGTAAATGAAATAGAAGGAAATTATGAACTGTGGGATAATAAACTAAATGAAATTTACAGTACATTAAAAAGTACGATGTCAGCTGATGCGTTCCAGTCGTTAAAAACGAAACAAATTGCGTGGGTTAAAGAAAAAGAAAGTAAAGTTAAAGCAATTGGTACTGATACAAATAATGGAACGATGAGGCGTATAGAAGCCTCAGAAGAGAAATATAAGATGACAAAAGCAAGATGTTATGAATTAGTAAATGGGTATATGAATTAGTGTGAACGAATATAAAAAATGCGCTGCATACAAGCAACGCATTTTTTTATTTACGCTTTTAATTTCATTACAATATCAGCATCTGGTGTTACATATACGGTTTGCTGATTGTCATACGTAACAAAACCAATTTTTGCACCACTCGGTTTTTTAACATGGCGTATTTTGGTGAAATCAACAGGTACAGAGCTAGACTCTTTTGCTTTACTGTAATAGGCAGCAATCTTGGCAGCTTCTAGTAAAGTTTCTTCAGCAGGCTCTAAAGAACGAATGACAACGTGAGAACCAGGTATGTCTTTCGTATGTAACCAAATTTCATCACGGCGGGCAAACTTCGTTGTTAAATAATCATTTTGTTTATTGTTTTTACCAACGAAAATCTCTGTGCCATCACTTGCTACATATTTATCTAATACTGGTTTAGTAGGCTTTTTCTTTGCGTTTTTTGTTTTACGATTGCGCACATAACCTTCTTCAGCTAATTCCTCACGAATTTCTTCAATATCTTTTGAAGAAGCAGCTTCCATTTGTTGAAGTAAGCTATCAAAATAAAGAATTTCTTCATTTGTTTTTTCGATTTGTTCTTCTACAACAACAACTGAATTTTTTGCTTTTTGATACTTTTGGAAATAGCGTTGTGCATTTTCAGATGGTGTTTTTAAAGGATCTAATGTGATTTTTACAGTTCCACCATTCTCATCGTAATAATTAACGACCTCAATATCTTTATCGCCCTTTTTTAAAGCGTACATATTAGCTGTAAGTAGCTCTCCAAATAGTTGATATTTATCTGCTTTTCCAGCATCTTGCAGTGTTTTTTCGAGTTTAATGAGTTTTTTCTCATTTTTATTTTTTTCGTTTTGCATAAAGCGCTCTAAATCATGAGCTTGTTGTTTTACACGATCACGTTCTGCCTTGCCAAAGAAGAAACGATCTAACAGTTCGCTCACTGATGAGAATGTTTTTTCTTCTCCTTGCAAGTGTGTAAGAGGGAAAAGATAAAAGAATTCTTTTCCATTTGCAGTAATCATTGTTGGTGTATATGCATGAGATAGTAATGGTGTTTGTATAGAGAAAAATGCTTCTGATAATGCTTTCTCGTTTACCATACCGGCTTTCTTTACTACTTCTTTTGCAAATAATGGGGATATTCCCATGAAGGCCCCCACGAGTTGTTTATCCATATTTCCAGATAGAAAGTCTAGCGGTCTAATAAAATCATCTGCGGTTTCAATTTGCAGAGGATTGATTTTATGTTGGGCTGGTGGCGCGACGTACTCAGCGCCAGCATATACAGTTCGGTGACGGTTTACGGCTAATGAAACGTGTTTTAAGCTATCTAAAATCACGTTTGTTTTCGTATCTAATAAGATAATGTTACTATGTCGTCCCATTATTTCAATTACTAATGTTTTTAATGATTCGTCTCCGATTTCATTACGACTGCGAACTGTAATTTGAATAATGCGTTCTAAGTCGATTTGTTCAATTTTTTCAATAAATCCACCTTCTAAATGTTTGCGAAGAAGCATACAGAACATCGGCGGTATTGCTGGCGAATCGTAGTTTTGATTCGTTAAGTGCATACGCGCATATGTAGGATGAGATGAAAGAATTAGTTTTTGGTTCTTTCCATTCGCTCGAATATGTAATAAAATCTCGTATTTTGAAGGTTGATATATTTTGGAAATTCTTCCTGTGTAAAGAGAATTTTCAATTTCATGTGTAATCGCTCTTGTAAATAATCCATCGAATGCCATAAATGAACACTCCTTTCTAACTAAATGTTAATTATAGCATTTTTTTGGACGAGGCTGAATAAGCTTTCAATAGAGTATGTCTGGAATCAGGAGGTCGATAGCAGGATGAACTGGTATGGAATGCGAGCACATGAAGTGGAAGAAAGAACGAATACGAATGTAAAGGTTGGACTTACAGAGAAAGAAGCAGAAGGGCGAGTAAAGAAATTTGGTACTAATGAATTAGAAGAAGCAAAAAGGCCTTCTGCACTAATGGTATTTTTAGCACAGTTTAAAGATTTCATGGTACTCGTTTTGTTTGGAGCAACAATTGTTTCTGCGTTTTTAGGTGAATACATTGATTCTATTGCTATTGTTGCCATTGTTATTATCAATGGTATTCTCGGCTTTTTTCAAGAAAGAAAAGCTGAAAAATCATTGGAAGCTTTAAAGGAACTAGCCGCTCCGCAAGTTACTGTAATGCGGAATGGAAAGTGGGTAAAAGCACCATCTAAAGCACTTGTTTTAGGGGATATTATTAAGTTTTCCAGTGGTGATCGTATTGGGGCTGATGTGCGTCTTGTTGAGGCATCAAGTTTATATATTGAAGAGTCTGCTTTGACAGGGGAGTCCGTACCTGTACAAAAGAAGGTAGAAGCATTGCAAGGGCAAGATGTTGCAATAGGGGATCAAAAAAATATGGCTTTTATGGGGACAATGATTACGCGAGGATCTGGTACAGGAGTTGTTGTAGCAACTGGTATGAATACAGCGATGGGGCAAATTGCAAATATGTTGCAAAATGCAGAGCAAATGGAAACGCCACTGCAAAGAAGGTTAGAACAGCTCGGAAAAATATTAATTATTGTAGCTCTTATTTTGACAGCGCTCGTTGTATTGGCTGGTGTGTATCAAGGGAATGAAGTATATCATATGTTTTTAGCTGGCGTATCGCTAGCTGTTGCGGCTATTCCAGAAGGATTGCCAGCAATTGTTACAGTAGCTTTATCACTTGGTGTACAGCGTATGATAAAAAAGAGAGCAATTGTAAGGAAGTTACCGGCCGTAGAAACGTTAGGCTGCGCTTCTGTTATATGCTCTGATAAAACGGGAACAATGACGCAAAACAAAATGATGGTAACACATATGTGGTCAGGCGGAGAATTGTGGAAAGTGACAGGGCAAGGATATGAACCTAATGGCTCTTTTATGAAAGGTGAAAAAGAAGTGAATCCAGCTAAGACAAAATCACTTTATCAGCTACTTACATTTGGTTCACTATGTAACAATGCAAATATTATTCAAAAGAAAAAGGCGTACGTATTAGATGGAGATCCAACAGAGGGAGCGCTTGTAGCTGCAGCAATGAAAGCTGGGATAACACGTGAGGCGTTGAAAGGGAAATTTGAAATTATTCGTGAATTTCCCTTTGATTCAACTCGAAAAATGATGAGTGTTATTGTACGAGATCGAGAGGGGAAAAAGTTTATTGTTACGAAAGGAGCACCTGATGTTCTTTTGCAAATGAGTCAAACAATCTTATGGGGAGATAAGCAGCAGCCGTTAAGTGAGCTATATAGAAAAGAAGTACAGGCGGCTATTCATAGCTTAGGTAGTCAAGCGCTTCGAACAATTGCAGTTGCGTTTAAGCCTTTAAAAGTCACGGATTCTATTGAACATGAAAGAGACGTTGAAAAAGATTTTATGTTGGTTGGGATACAAGGTATGATTGACCCGCCAAGGCCAGAAGTGGCGCAGGCGGTAAAAGAGTGTAAAGAAGCTGGTATTCGAACAGTAATGATTACAGGTGATCATAAAGTGACAGCAATGGCGATTGCTGAACAATTAGGAGTTTTACCACCAGATGGACGCGTTGTTGAAGGCGTAGAACTCGCGAATATGGATGTGGAGGAATTAGAAAATGTTGTAGAAGATACGTATGTATTCGCTCGTGTATCACCTGAACATAAATTAAAAATTGTTAAGGCACTGCAAAATCAAGGACATATAGTAGCGATGACAGGTGATGGAGTGAACGATGCTCCAGCGATAAAAACAGCGGATATTGGGATAGCGATGGGAATTACAGGGACAGATGTTGCGAAAGAAGCCTCTTCACTTGTTTTACTAGACGATAATTTTGCTACAATTAAATCAGCAATTAAAGAAGGAAGAAATATATATGAGAACATACGTAAGTTCATTCGCTACTTATTGGCGTCAAATGTTGGAGAAATTTTAGTTATGTTATTTGCGATGTTACTTGCATTACCACTGCCGATGGTTCCTATTCAAATTTTATGGGTGAACTTAGTTACTGATGGTTTACCAGCGATGGCATTAGGTTTGGATAAGGCTGAAGGAGATGTGATGAAGAGAACACCGCGCCACCCGAAAGAAGGGGTATTTGCTAGAGGGCTTGCGTGGAAAATAATAAGTCGAGGTTTTTTAATTGGGGCAGTGACGTTAGTAGCGTTCATTATTGCGTATAACCAACATCCAAATGAACTGAAATATGCACAAACTGTAGCGTTTGCGACGTTGGTACTTGCTCAGCTTATTCATGTATTTGATTGTCGCAGTGAGCATTCTGTCTTTCACCGTAATCCATTTGGGAACGTGTATTTAGTAGGGGCGGTTATTATTTCGTTACTACTCATGCTAGTGGTTATATATTATCCACCGTTACAACCGATCTTTAGCACAATGCCGATACAAGCAAGAGATTGGTTATTAATTGGAGGTTTGTCATCAATTCCGACTTTCTTACTAGTAGGCTCTTTATTAACAGGGAAAAAGGCTAAGAAGAAAAAGTCGATGTTATATAAGAAGGGATTAAACTTGAAATAGTCAATGTTATGAAAATGTGATATAATTTACAGAAGGTAGTAGAGCCTTGTCTCTATTACCTTTTTCATTGAGTTATTTTATGGCTTGGATGTGATAAAAATGATTTCTAGTATGACAGGGTTTGGAAGATCGAAAGTAGAAAGTGATACTTTTCAAATTACAGTAGAAATGAAATCGGTGAACCACCGTTTTTTAGAGATGAGTATTCGACTTCCTAAGCAAATGATGGTATTTGAGGACAAAATTCGTAAAATAATTGCACAGCAAGTTCGACGTGGACGCATTGAAGTGTCTATTAGTATAGCGGGTGAAGGACTTGTTGAAAGAAAATTAAGTGTGAATTGGTCACTTCTTGAGCAGTACCAATCGATGATGGAAGATATAAAAGGGAAATTTCAATTACAAGATTCTATTACACTTCAGCAATTAATGGCAATGCCAGAAGTAACAGCAATTGAAGAAATAGAAAATGTAAATGAACATTTTGAGAACAGTTTATATGAGGCTGTTCGTCAAGCTGCTCATATGTTGAAAACGATGAGAGATGGCGAAGGAGAACGATTACATAAAGATATAGCGTATCGTTTACAAGAGATTAGCAATTGTGTAAATGCAATTATTCCACATGCACCAATTGTTACACAAAAATATCGTGAACGATTAGAAAATCGCTTAAAAGAATTACATAATCAAGATCTAGATGAACAAAGATTGCTAACAGAAGTCGCAATCTTTGCAGAGCGTTGTGATATTCATGAAGAGTTAGTTCGTTTGCAAAGTCATTTAGAGCAATTTCGTGAAACACTGCAGATTGAAGAGCCTGTTGGAAGGAAAATGGATTTCATCGTGCAAGAGATGCATAGAGAAATTAATACGATTGGTTCTAAGGCAAATGACTTAACAATTTCAAAATATGTTGTAGAAATGAAAAATAACCTTGAAAAAATTCGTGAACAAGTACAAAATATTGAGTAGCTTTCAAAAAATATGTAAAGTTATACGTGGTGGAGAAATCGGATAGACTTACTAGGAGGCGCAAACTATGGCCATGCGGTTTTTAAATATTGGATACGGAAATATTGTATCTGCTCATCGAATTATTGCTATTGTAAGTCCGGAGTCAGCTCCTATTAAACGAACAGTACAGGAAGCACGCGAACATAATGCTTTGCTTGATGCTACGTATGGGAGAAAAACAAGGGCGGTTATTGTTATGGATGATGGGCATGTTGTATTAAGTCCAATTCAACCAGAGACGATTGCACATCGTTTGAATAATAAAGAAGATTTAAGTGAGGAAGGGTAGGTTTTACATATTTATGAGAAGTAGAAGAGGATTGCTCATCGTTCTTTCAGGGCCTTCTGGGGTTGGAAAAGGGACGGTTCGTAAAGAGCTGTTTAGCCATGAGGATACACGTTTTCAGTACTCTATTTCAGTAACGACACGTAAGCCGCGTGAAGGTGAAGTAGATGGTGTGGATTATTTCTTTAAAGAAAGAGAAGAATTCGAGGAAATGATTCGTAATGAAAAATTACTTGAGTGGGCTGAGTTCGTAGGTAATTATTACGGAACACCGATTGACTATGTTGAAAAAACATTACAAGAAGGAAAAGATGTATTCTTAGAAATTGAAGTGCAAGGAGCAATTCAAGTTAAGAAAGCTTTCCCAGAAGGTGTATTTATTTTCTTAGCACCTCCAAGTTTATCTGAACTAAAGAGCCGTATTGTCGGACGTGGTACAGAGACTGAAGATGTTATTGAAAATCGTTTAACTGTAGCGAAAGAAGAAATCGAGATGATGGACGCTTACGACTATGTAGTAGAAAACGATCAAGTTGAATTAGCTTGTGATAGAATTAAAGCCATTGTGGTTGGCGAACATTGCCGCCGCGAAAGGGTAGCAAAATATTATAAAGAAATGACGGAGGGTCTATAATTATGTTAAATCCATCAATTGACTCATTACTACAAAAAATCGATTCTAAGTACACATTAGTAACAGTAGCTGCAAAACGCGCACGTGAAATGCAACTTGCTAATAACTGTGTTGTAGAAAAACCTGTTTCTCATAAATGTGTAGGTAAAGCATTAGAAGAAATCGATGCAGAAGCATTAAGCTACGTACCAAGTGAAGATAAAGTAGCTGAATAAGCCTTTGCCTTCGACAAAATAAAACATAGACTTTATAATTTTCTATGTAACGGTAACAACCTATTTACAAGTAGGTTGTTATTTTTTTACGAAAGGAATGAAATATTGGTACTGACGAGCTGAGAATTCTATTTCAGTATTATAAGTTTGAAAAAGAAAGAGGACGAGTCATATGCTAAAAGGGAAAAAGATACTTCTATGTGTAACAGGAGGCATTGCGGTTTTTAAAGCAGCTGCGTTAACAAGTAAATTGACACAATCTGGCGCGATTGTAAAAGTAATGATGAGTGAGTCGGCAATGAAGTTTGTTACGCCTCTTACATTCCAAGCGCTTTCTCGCCATGATGTATATACGGATACATTTGATGAGAAAGACTCAGCTGTTATCGCTCATATTGATTTAGCAGATTGGGCGGATGTTGTACTTGTCGCACCTGCTACTGCCAATTGTATTGGAAAGTTAGCTAGTGGTATTGCAGATGATATGATTACAACTACTTTGTTAGCTACTACAGCTCCGGTATGGATTGCGCCTGCTATGAATGTGCATATGTATGAAAATAAAATTGTTCAAAAAAATATGATGACATTGAAAACGCTAGGATATACATTTATTGAGCCTGGGGAAGGCTTTTTAGCATGTGGATATGTAGCGAAGGGACGACTAGAAGAACCTGAAGCAATTATTGCACGTTTAGAGGAAGCTTTCTCAGAACACAAACCATTGCAGGGAAAAAGAATATTAATAACTGCTGGCCCGACACGTGAAAAGGTTGATCCAGTTCGCTTTATGACGAATTTTTCTTCTGGAAAAATGGGGTATGCGATTGCGGAAGTGGCAGCGAATTTAGGCGCTGATGTTATACTCATTTCAGGACCGACAGCATTAAATCCACCGTTACATGTAACGACAGTGCAAGTGGAATCTGCACAAGATATGTTAGAAGCAGTTCTTCAACATTATCAAAACGTAGACGTTGTCATTAAAACAGCAGCAGTTGCAGATTATCGGCCGAAATATGTTCATGATAATAAAATGAAAAAGCAAAATGGTGATGCTGTCATTGAACTCGAAAGAACGGTGGATATTTTAAAAACGTTAGGTCAGAAAAAGAATAAACAGTTACTTATCGGTTTTGCTGCTGAAACGACAAATGTAGAGGAATATGCAACGAAAAAATTACGTGAGAAGAATGCAGATATGATTGTCGCGAATGATGTAAAAGCACAAGGAGCAGGATTTGGCACGGATACGAATATTGTAACAATGTATAGAAAAGATGGAAAAGTTATTGAGTTGCCACTTTTAATGAAAAAAGAGGTAGCTCGTGAAATATTGAAGCAAATTGAAATGATGTTAGAAGATGATCGTTTATGAAATTTGCAAGTGTAATTGTTGATGTACCTGCCCGTCAGACAGATCGACCATTTGATTACATTATCCCTAAAAAATGGGAAGATATTGTACAGACAGGAATGCGTGTAGTAGTTCCGTTTGGGCCAAGGAAATTGCAAGGTTTTATTATTGGGATTAAAGATTCGGTGGATGTAGAAAGTAAGAAGTTAAAGACAATCCATGAAATATTAGATGTAACACCGGTTTTAAATGATGAATTATTAAAGCTTGGATATTGGCTTACAAGTGAAACGTTATGCTACATGATTTCAGCTTTTCAAGTGATGCTTCCAACTGCGATAAAAGCAACATATAAAAAACGTCTACAACTTTGTAAACAGGCAGAACTAGCACCTGAAATACTATATTTATTTCAGGATAAAGAAGCAATTGATTTTGAAGTAATCGAGCAACAGCCACATTTATACCGGACTATTCAACAAGAAATTAAAAATGGTACGGTTGAAGTCGTTTATCAAGTGAAAGATAAGGTACAAAAGAAGAAGCAAAGAGTCGTACAACCGGAGTTGCCAGAAGATAAATTAGAATTAGCAGCATTTGAACTAAAAAGTAAAAAACAACAAGATGTACTTTATTATTTTGTGGAAAATTATAAAAGTGCACCGTTGAAAGTAATTACAGAAGAGTTACAAATAACAGATGCTCCAATAAAAGCACTTGTTAAAAAGGGATTCATTTCAGAAAAGTATGTGGAAGTATACCGAAATCCGTATGACGATGATGATTTTGAACAAACGAAACCATTTCCACTTACGGAGGAACAAAAACAAGTTATTACACCGATTTTATCATCAATTACAAATGAAACTTATAATCCATTTTTACTATATGGTGTTACAGGAAGTGGAAAGACAGAAGTATATTTACAATCTATAGCAGCAGTGCTAGAGAAAGGAAAAGAAGCTATCGTTCTTGTTCCTGAAATTGCACTAACGCCCCAAATGGTGGATCGTTTTAAAGGTAGGTTTGGCTCGCAAGTTGCAGTTCTTCATAGTGCGTTGTCTGTTGGAGAAAAGTATGACGAGTGGCGTAAGATTTTAAGAAAAGAAGTGAAAGTTGTAGTTGGTGCGCGTTCAGCTGTTTTTGCGCCTTTTGAGAATTTAGGGATTATTATTATTGATGAAGAGCATGAATCAAGCTACAAACAAGAAGATAATCCGAGGTATCATGCAAGAGATGTAGCTGTCTGGAGAGGGCAATATCATAAATGTCCTATCGTTCTCGGTAGTGCGACACCAACACTTGAATCGTTTGCAAGGGCGAAAAAGGGTGTTTATGAACTATTAACAATGGAAAAACGTATGAATGAACAAGCTTTACCAACGGTAGAGATTGTTGACATGCGAGAAGAACTTCGTGACGGGAATCGATCAATGTTTTCTAAGGCGCTGCATGAAAAAATAGCAGATCGATTAGAAAAGAAAGAACAAATGGTACTCTTTTTAAATAGAAGAGGTCATTCAACATTTGTAATGTGCCGTGATTGTGGATATGTTGTCCAATGTCCGCATTGTGATATTTCATTGACATATCATAAAATGAATCATCGTTTAAAATGTCATTACTGTAGTTACGAAGAGAATATGCCAACTGAGTGTCCAGCTTGTCAAAGTACATACATTCGTTTCTTTGGTACAGGTACACAAAAGGTAGAAGAAGAAATTACAAAACTATTTCCAGAGGCACGAGTCATTCGAATGGATGTAGATACGACAAGTCGAAAAGGAATGCATGAAAAATTATTAAAGGCGTTCGGGGAAGAAAAAGCAGATATATTACTCGGAACACAAATGATTGCTAAAGGATTAGATTTTCCGAAAGTAACGCTCGTTGGGGTTTTAACTGCAGATACGATGCTTCACTTACCTGATTTTCGGGCGAGTGAAAAGACATACCAGTTATTGACTCAAGTAAGTGGACGAGCGGGTAGACATGAATTGCTAGGGGAAGTTGTGATTCAAACGTATACGCCAGAACATTACAGTATAGAGTTAGCGAAGAACCAACAATATGATGTGTTTTTTGATCAAGAAATGCAAATGAGACGAACAAGACAATATCCCCCATATTACTATGTTGTACTCGTAACTGTATCTCATCCTGAATTATTAAAAGCGGTACAAGTGACGGAAAAAATTGCCTCGTATTTACGAACGCATTGCTCACAGCAAACAATGGTGCTAGGACCAGTTGCTTCAGCAATTCCAAGGATAAAAGATAGATATCGTTATCAATGCATGATAAAATACAAACGGGAACCAAACTTAAAGAACGTGCTCAAAATGGTAAATGAACATTATCAAGCAGAAATGCAAAAAGAGCTACAAATCTCAATTGATTTTAATCCAACAATGTTAATGTAGCGGAGGGAAATATGGCAGTTTTAGAAATAGTAAAGCATCCAAATGAAGTGTTAGAAACACCATGCGAAAGAGTAATTAACTTTGATAAAAAGTTAGTGAAATTGTTGAAAGATATGCATGAAACAATGTTAATTGCGGACGGAGTCGGTTTAGCTGCGCCTCAAGTAGGTGTAAGCTTGCAAGTAGCGATTGTTGATGTCGATGATGATACTGGGAAAATCGAGTTAATCAATCCATCAATATTAGAAAAACGTGGTGAACAAGTAGGTCCCGAAGGCTGTTTAAGCTTCCCGGGACTTTATGGTGAAGTAGAACGTGCCGATTATATTAAAGTAAGAGCGCAAAATCGCCGTGGGAAAGTATTCTTATTAGAAGCGGAAGGATTTTTAGCGCGTGCAATTCAACATGAAATCGATCATTTACACGGTGTTTTATTTACATCGAAAGTGACAAGATATTATGAAGAAAACGAACTAGAATAGGTGTTAAAAGGAGCGGTTTTTAAATGATAAAAGTAGTATTTATGGGAACACCGGACTTTTCAGTGCCGGTGCTTCGTCGTCTTATTGAAGATGGCTATGAGGTAGTAGGTGTTGTGACGCAACCTGATCGTCCAGTAGGTAGAAAAAAAGTATTAACCCCTACACCTGTTAAAGTTGAAGCGGAAAAACATGGTATCCCTGTGTTACAGCCGTTAAAAATTCGTGAAAAAGATGAATATGAAAAAGTATTGGCGTTAGAGCCAGATTTAATTGTAACAGCTGCATTTGGTCAGATTGTACCAAATGAAATTTTAGAAGCACCGAAGTATGGATGTATTAATGTCCACGCTTCTTTACTTCCTGAACTTCGTGGTGGTGCACCAATTCATTATGCAATTATGGAAGGTAAAGAAAAAACAGGTATTACAATTATGTATATGGTAGAAAAATTGGATGCTGGTGATATCTTAACGCAAGTGGAAGTGGAAATTGAAGAGCGTGAAACGACAGGCTCATTATTTGATAAATTAAGTGAAGCAGGAGCACACCTTCTATCTAAAACAGTGCCTTTATTAATTCAAGGTAAGTTAGAACCGATTAAACAAAACGAAGAAGAAGTAACGTTTGCGTACAATATAAAACGTGAGCAAGAGAAAATTGATTGGACAAAAACAGGTGAAGAAGTATACAATCACATTCGCGGATTGAATCCATGGCCAGTTGCTTATACAACTTTAGCAGGACAAGTTGTTAAAGTATGGTGGGGAGAAAAAGTACCTGTAACGAAATCAGCTGAAGCAGGTACGATTGTTGCAATCGAAGAAGATGGTTTTGTTGTAGCAACAGGTAATGAAACAGGTGTTAAAATTACCGAATTGCAACCTTCTGGTAAAAAGCGTATGAGTTGTTCACAATTTTTACGTGGAACAAAACCTGAAATTGGAACGAAGTTAGGAGAAAATGCATGAGACAAAATGTTCGTGAATTAGCTCTTGATGGTTTAATTCAAGTAGAAAAAAGTGGTGCATACAGTAACTTACTTTTAAATAATCTAATTGAAAAGAGTACAATTGATAGAAAAGATATTGGTTTATTAACTGAAATTGTATATGGAACGATTCAACGTCGTGACACATTAGATTATTATTTACAGCCTTTTTTAAAAAAGAAGGTTGAGGCGTGGGTAAGAGTATTGCTTCGCTTATCTTTATATCAAATGATTTATTTAGACCGAGTGCCAGAAAGAGCGGCTATTCATGAAGCGGTTGAGATTGCAAAGCGTCGCGGGCATAAGGGGATTGCTGGTATGGTGAACGGTGTATTACGTTCGATTCAGAGAGAAGGTGTACCTTCTGTAGATGAAATCAAGGATCCAGTAGAACGTCTTGCAATTACAACAAGTCATCCAGTTTGGCTTGTCCAAGAGTGGACTTCAGAATATGGTTTAGAAACTGCAGAAAAAATGTGCGAAGTAAACATGTTACCACCTGTACCAACAGCACGTGTGAATGTTGATAAGGTAACGGTAGAAGAAGCGATTGAGTTGTTGGCAAGTGAAGGTATAGAAGCAAAACGTGGTGACTTGTCAGATGATGCAATTCAGATTGAAAGAGGTAATGTAGCACATACAGAAGCATTTAAAAAAGGATTTCTTTCTATTCAAGATGAAAGTTCTATGCTTGTAGCACGTGCTTTAGAACCGAATACGGGAGATGCAGTTCTTGATAGTTGTGCTGCTCCAGGCGGAAAAACAACGCATATCGCCGAACGATTAAAGGGAACTGGTAAGGTCATGTCCCTTGATTTACATGCACACAAAGTACGTTTAATTAAACAGCAAGCAGAGCGACTGGGTCTAGAAAATGTCGAAACTAAAGCGCTAGATGCTAGAAAAGTGCAAGAGCACTTTGCAAATGAAACGTTTGATAAAATATTGGTAGATGCACCGTGTTCTGGATTTGGTGTAATTAGACGTAAACCTGATATTAAGTTAGGAAAAGATAAAGGCGATAGTGAAAGATTATCGACGATTCAAATTGCAATACTAGAAAAAATAGCACCATTATTAAAGCAAGGCGGTCGTCTTGTTTATAGTACGTGTACAATTGAGAAAATAGAAAATGAACAAGTAATAGAGAAGTTTTTACAAGAACATCCTGAATTTGAATGGGATACTACGCTAAAAGAGCGTATGCCAGAAAAATTAACTCCGTATATTGATGAAGGTCAAGTACAAATTTTGCCGCATTATTTTGCAACGGATGGCTTTTATATTGCTTGTTTAAGGAAGAAGGTGTAGCATCATGGAAACGACTGTAAGAAAACAAAAGAAAAATTTAGAAACGAAGAAACCATCAATTTACTCTTTACAACTTCATGAAATGCAAGATTGGTTAAAGGAACAAGGAGAACCGAAGTTCCGTGCTGGACAAATTTTTGACTGGTTATATAAAAAACGTGTAAAAAATTATGAGGATATGTCAAACCTTTCTAAAGGATTGCGTGATAAATTGTCGAATTCCTTTGATATTACTACTTTAAACACGTTAGTAAAACAAACGTCTTCGGATGGAACAATTAAATTCTTATTCCAATTATATGACGGATATTCTATTGAAACGGTATTAATGCGACACGAATATGGAAATTCCATTTGTGTAACAACGCAAGTTGGTTGTCGTATTGGGTGTACGTTCTGTGCTTCGACACTTGGTGGATTAAAGCGAAACCTAGAAGCTGGAGAAATTGTAGCGCAAGTAGTAGAAGTTCAGCGTGCGCTTGATGAAACAGAAGAA
This sequence comes from Bacillus cereus group sp. BfR-BA-01347, assembly GCF_022663835.1. Classification (NCBI taxonomy): domain Bacteria; kingdom Bacillati; phylum Bacillota; class Bacilli; order Caryophanales; family Bacillaceae; genus Bacillus; species Bacillus cereus group sp. BfR-BA-01347. Next base: position 33,373 of record NZ_JAKUGG010000022.1, read on the forward strand.
CGTGTAAGTTCTCTTGTTGTTATGGGAATTGGAGAACCATTTGATAACTACGATAATTTAATGGGATTCTTACGCATCATTAACCATGAAAAAGGACTTCATATTGGTGCGAGACATATGACTGTTTCGACGAGTGGAATTATCCCGAAAATTTATAAGTTTGCTGAAGAAGATCTACAAATTAATTTTGCGATTTCATTGCATGCTCCAAACTCAGAATTACGTTCAAAATTAATGCCGATTAACCGTGCTTATAAATTACCAGATTTAATGGAAGCTATTAAATACTATGTAAATAGAACAGGGCGTCGTATTACTTTTGAATATGGATTATTTGGAGGAGAAAATGACCAAGTAGAGCATGCTGAAGAGCTTGCTGCGCTCTTAAAAGGTGTAAAATGTCATGTGAACTTGATTCCGGTAAACTACGTACCTGAACGTGATTATGTACGTACGCCACGTGAACAAATTTTCTTGTTCGAGAAAACGTTAAAAGATCGTGGAGTGAATGTAACGATTCGCCGTGAACAAGGTCATGATATTGATGCAGCCTGCGGTCAGTTGCGTGCGAAGGAGCGCAAAGAAGAGACGAGGTGACGAGATGAAAGCCGTATTTCTATCGGATAAAGGAAAAGTTCGTCAACATAATGAAGATAGTGCAGGAGTTTTTCACAATTTAGATGGAAATGTATTAGCGGTAGTAGCAGATGGAATGGGAGGTCATCGAGCTGGTGATGTAGCTAGCTCGATGGCCATTCAATTATTCCATGATTATTGGAAGCAAACACATAATATGAATGAGCCGAAAAAAGTAGAACAATGGTTACATACTAGTGTTGGGATTATTAATGAGCGTATATATGAATACGCTCAGCAAAATGCGGAATGTAATGGTATGGGAACAACGCTTATAATAGCTGTTTGTACACCAAGCTTTGTGACAATAGGGCATATAGGAGATAGTCGTTGCTATATGGTATCAGAAGGAGAAATGACTCTAGTAACGGAAGATCATTCACTTGTAAATGAGCTTGTGAAACATGGTGAAATTTCGAAGGAAGACGCAGAGTATCATCCGAAAAAGAATGTGTTATTAAGAGCATTAGGAACAGAAGAAAAAGTTGGGTTAGATGTTAAAACGTTGGTGATTGAGGAAGATGATCAATTACTTCTTTGCTCTGATGGGTTATCAAACAAAGTTTCTATTGATGATATGCGACAAATTTTACAGTTAAATGAACAGCTTGAAGGTAAAGGGCAGCAACTCATTCAATTGGCAAATGATCGCGGTGGAGAAGATAATATCACACTTGTTCTTATTGATTATGCGGGTTCGACAAACGAAAGTAGGTGAAGTGCAACGTGCTGATTGGAAAACGCTTAAATGACCGTTATAAGCTGCTGAAAATGATTGGTGGTGGCGGAATGGCCAATGTATATTTAGCTCATGATGATATACTTGGCCGAGATGTAGCGGTAAAAATATTAAGACTCGACTACTCAAATAACGAAGAGTTTATTAAACGTTTCCATCGAGAAGCGCAGTCTGTTACAACGTTGTCGCATCCAAATATTGTGAATATGTATGATGTCGGAGAAGAAGATGGTATATACTATCTTGTCATGGAATATGTACCAGGGCAAACATTGAAGCAATACATAATTGAGCGAGGGATGTTACCTATAGGAGAAGCTCTTGATATTATGGAGCAGTTAACATCCGCTATGGCACATGCCCATCATTTTGAAATTGTGCATCGTGATATAAAGCCGCACAATATTTTAATTCGAGCTGATGGAATAATAAAAGTAACAGATTTTGGAATTGCGACAGCTACGAGTGCGACAACAATTACACATACAAATTCAGTGCTCGGTTCAGTCCATTATTTATCACCAGAACAGGCACGTGGCGGGATAGCAAATAAACAATCAGATATCTATTCTCTGGGGATAGTTATGTTTGAATTGTTAACAGGAAGACAACCGTTTTCTGGCGAATCTGCTGTTGCTATAGCTTTAAAACATTTACAAAGTGAAATCCCATCACCAAAAAGATGGAATGAAAATATTCCGCAAAGTGTTGAAAATATTATATTAAAAGCAACTGCAAAAGATCCGTTCCATCGATATCAATCTGCCAATGCGATGAAGCGAGATATTGAAACTGCGCTATATCCAGAGAGGATAAATGAGCAACCATTTTACATACCAGAAGATATGGAAGCGACGAAAGCGATTCCGATTATTCAACAAGAACAATTATTTGAAAATGTAAGTGATGAAACAATTGTTTTAAAAGGGAGTAAGGTGGAAGAACCGGTAAGAGCAGAAGCAGCTAAGTTAGATAAGAAGAAAAAACGGAGTAACAAGTGGCTTAAAGTTTTAATTTCAACATTTTTATTTTTAGCAATAGGAATAACATTAGCGCTTACGGTTATTCCAGGATTATTTATTCCGAAAGATGTGAAAGTTCCTGATGTGGCTGGTATGAAATACACGACAGCTGTAAATACATTAGTAGAAAAGGGCTTTGAGGTGACGGAGCCTAATATTGTATATACAGATGATGTTGAAGTTGGGGATGTAATAAAAACGGACCCTGTAGCAGGAAGAGTCGTAAAAGAAAACGCTAAAATTACTATCTATCAATCAGGTGGAAAAAAGAAAAGTAAGATGGCGAATTTCACAGGGCAAAACTTTGAGAGTGTAAAAGCTGAGTTAGAAGAAAAATATAAACAAGTTACAGTAAATTATATTGAAAATGATAAGCCGAAAGGTGAAATTGTAGAGCAAATTCCGACGCCTGATCAAATGGTTATAGAAGCGGAGCAAGAACTGAAAATCTGGGTAAGTAAAGGTCCTTATCAAATTAGACCAGGTGACTTTTCGGGGTGGACTGAAAATAGTGTAACTGGTTATTTGAATGAGAGAAAACTAACGTCAGATATAAAACGAGAGTATTCAGATACAGTCGAAAAAGGACTTGTAATTTCGCAATTTCCAAAACCAGGTACACCATTAAAAGAGGGAGATAAAGTAACTATTATTATCTCTGATGGTCAAAAACCTAAAGTGACTAAAACGGTAAAAGTGGACAATATCTCTATCCTATATGAGCCTGCTGTAACAGGTGAAAAAAAACCGCAAACAATAGAAATTTATAAAGAAGACATGCAGCAAAAAATGGATAGACCGGTTGAAACGAGAACAATTACTGAATCAGCGACTATTTCTTTAGAATTTGTAATTCAAGAAGGTTCAAAGGGACACTATAAAATTGTACGAGATGGAATAACGATTATTGATAAAGAAGTACCATATCCAACTCAATAATAGTGAAAGTCTACTTATTATTATTATTATTATTATTATTATTGCCTGTTATGCTGTCTACAAAGTGGACGGTATAGCAGGCAAAAATATATGATTCAAAAAGCTAGTAAAGTGATGCAGCTGTAAATATTTTTTTGCATTTAATGGGAAATTTAATGTATATTAGCGAAAGTATATATGGTAGGTTTTGAAATCTTTATTTGGAAAAATTAAATCCATTCATTTTTAAATTCAGCATCACCTTATACAAAAAAAGGAGAATTCTATGCCAGAAGGAAAAATTATAAAAGCTTTAAGTGGGTTTTATTACGTGCAGCATGAAGAAGGGGTTACGCAATGTCGTGGGCGAGGTGTATTTAGAAAAAATAAAATTACACCACTTGTAGGAGACAAAGTTGTTTTTCAGGCAGATAATCCAACTGAAGGTTATGTGCTTGAAGTGTTTGATCGGAAAAATGAACTTGTTAGACCTCCTATTGCTAATGTCGATCAAGCGATCCTTGTGTTCTCTGCAGTAGAACCAGATTTTAACCCTGGACTGTTAGATCGATTTTTAGTGCTGATTGAATATCATAACATTAAGCCAATTATTTGTATTAGCAAGATGGATTTAGTAGATGAAAAGATGAAAGCAACTGTTGAAGCTTATGCGAATGATTATCGTGAGATGGGTTATGATGTTTTATTTACTTCTATTAATACGTCAGAAAGTATTGATATATTAAAACCATACTTAGAAAATTGTGTTTCTGTCGTTGCGGGTCAATCTGGTGTCGGGAAATCTTCAATGCTTAATGTGCTACGTCCAGAATTAGAGCTGAAAACAAATGATATTTCCTCCCATTTAGGACGCGGGAAGCATACGACAAGACACGTAGAATTAATTGCAATTGGGAGTGGGCTAGTAGCAGATACACCGGGTTTTAGTTCACTAGATTTCATTGATATAGAAGTAGAAGATCTTACATATTGTTTTCCAGAGTTGAAAGAAGCGAGCCAATACTGTAAATTTAGAGGGTGTACACATCTTTCTGAACCGAAATGTGCGGTGAAAGCTGCGGTTGAAGAAGGGAAGATTACAGAATATCGCTATAAGAACTATAAACAATTCGTAGAAGAAATTAGAGAGAGAAAGCCGAGGTATTAGTTATGATTAAAATTGCACCATCGATTTTATCAGCAGATTTTTCAAAATTAGGGGAAGAGATTAAAGATGTAGAAAAGGGCGGAGCGGATTACATTCACGTTGACGTAATGGATGGACATTTCGTACCAAATATTACGATTGGACCGTTAATTGTAGAAGCAATCCGTCCGATTACATCATTACCATTAGATGTACATTTAATGATTGAAAATCCTGATAACTATATCCCGACTTTCGCACAAGCGGGAGCGGATATTATTACTGTTCACGTAGAGGCGTGTCCGCATCTACATCGTACAATTCAGTTAATTAAATCTCATGGCATTAAAGCAGGTGTTGTATTAAATCCACATACGCCAGTTTCAGTGATTGAGCATGTATTAGAAGATATAGATATGGTATTACTTATGACAGTAAACCCTGGATTTGGTGGACAGAAGTTTATCCATTCTGTATTACCGAAAATTAAACAAGTTGCAGACATGGTGAAAGAGCGCAATCTAGAAGTAGAAATTGAAGTTGATGGTGGTGTAAATGCTGAAACAGCAAGACTTTGTGTGGAAGCGGGAGCAAATGTACTTGTAGCTGGGTCAGCAGTATACAATCAAAAAGACCGCGGTGAAGCAATTCGCGTAATTCGTGGGTAGTGATGAACTTTTATCCTAGTAAGGTATTTATAGGATAGGGTAAAAATACGTAAAAAGGCAATCTACCGAATGGCAGATTGCCTTTTTACAATGGAAGGGGAAGAAAAAATGATTATTCATATTTTGGCAGGAGGACCTTCGGAATATTGCGCAGATTTTGCTCGATATGAGAATGAGGAAGTAGTATGGGCAGCGGTTGATAGGGGAGTATACCGTCTATTAAAGAAAGGGATTACACCGGCTGTTGCGTTTGGAGATTACGATTCAGTTACTGAAGAAGAATTAGTATGGATGGGACAGCAAACGAACGAATTACATATTGTTCCGCGAGAAAAAGATCAAACGGATTTAGAAATTGCAATCAACTGGGCATTAGAACAGAAGCCGGCACTAATTCGTATTTTTGGTGCTACCGGTGGAAGGCTTGATCACGGTTTGGCAAATATACAGATGCTTTTAAAAGGATTAGAAGTAGAGATAGAAATGTGTATTGTGGACAATAAAAATGAAATAACAGTTAAAAAAGTGGGTACACATATAATTGAAGAAAATAAAAATTTTCCTTATGTATCTTTTGTACCAGTTACTGAAATAGTGGAAGGGATTACATTGTTTGGTTTTAAGTACCCTCTTACTAATAAAACAATAGAGTGGGGATCAACACTTTGTATTAGTAACGAACTCGTTGAGGAAAAAGGTACTTTTTCATTTACTTCTGGCATATTAATGTTGATAAGAAGCACTGATTGAAGAAACAATTTTGCTCCTTACATCATATAGTGACCAAGTGGAGTAATGGGGATTAGGAGGGAAACCATGAGATTTTATACAATTAAGTTACCTAAATTTCTTGGTGGAATAGTTCGTGCAATGTTAAATACCTTTAAAAAAGATTAAAAAAAGCACCTATCACCGGTGCTTTTTCCATTGTTATAGTAAAAAAAGAGCCTATTGGCTCTTTTTTTTATTATTAAACACGTTCGATTTTGCCAGATTTTAATGCTCTAGCAGAAACGTAAACACGTTGAACTTTTCCGTCGATGCGTACGCGAACTTTTTGAAGGTTAGCGCCCCACTTACGTTTTGTAGCGTTCATTGCGTGAGAACGAGAGTTACCAGAACGAGCTTTTCTTCCAGTAATAGCACAAACACGAGCCATTTATATTTCCCTCCCTTGATACCTTACCATACGTAATTTTTCAATGTTAGTCTTTTATGCGATGCTAAAAACACTACTATAATTTAACACAACTAAAAAGAGAATGCAACACCGTAGAAAAAAGAAATCAAGAAAATTTACTTGACACTATATGTCAATGAAGAAAAGTTGAAATCCATAAAAATTGCTTGACATATTATAGTGGTACATGTTGTATAATAACAATGGACTATTTTGCTCATCATAAAAAAGTGTAATTTAAAACATAAAATATGAGAGTGAAAAGAAAGAACGATGGAATTTTCTTTAAAAAGATTATATGATAGTAACTAAAGTAGTCTAGCTCACTTTCACCATTTATGAAGGGGGAAACGAGATGTCAATTGAAATTAAAACGAAGTACGGTCAAATTGATATTAGTACAGATGTAATTGCAACAATTGCTGGAGGTGCCGCGGTAGATTGCTACGGTATCGTAGGTATGGCATCAAAAAATCAGTTAAAAGATGGATTAACAGACATTTTACGAAAAGAAAACTTTACTAGAGGTGTTATTGTTCGTAAAGATGAAGATGAAGTACATATTGATATGTATATTATTGTGAGCTATGGTACGAAAATTTCAGAAGTGGCACATAATGTGCAGACGAAAGTGAAATATACATTAGATCAAACTGTAGGACTAGCAGTAGATTCTGTAAACATCTACGTACAAGGAGTTAAAGTAATAAACTTGTAATGTGCATTAAGGAGGAAAATCTGTGTCAATTCAAAAAATTGATGGAAAACGTTTATCACAAATGATCATGCAAGGAGCGAATAATTTAACAAACAATGTTCAGCTTGTTGATGCATTAAACGTATTTCCAGTTCCAGATGGCGATACCGGTACAAACATGAACTTATCTATGACTTCAGGTGCGCGTGAAGTGAAAGCAAACCCTTCACAGCATGCTGGTAAAGTCGGCGTAAGTTTAGCCAAAGGATTATTAATGGGAGCTCGTGGTAACTCTGGAGTTATTTTATCTCAGTTGTTCCGTGGTTTCTCTAAATCCATTGAACAAAAAGAAGAATTAACAACAGTTGATTTTGCTGCAGCACTAGAAGCTGGAGTAGAGGCGGCTTATAAAGCGGTTATGAAACCGATTGAAGGAACGATTTTAACGGTTGCAAGAGAAACGGGTAAATATGCAGTAACAGTTGCGAAAAAACAGCGCGACTTTGTTTTGTTTATGGAAGACGTTGTGAAAGAAGCAAACGCATCGTTAAATCGTACGCCAGATTTATTACCTGTATTAAAACAAGTTGGCGTTGTAGATAGCGGTGGTAAAGGTCTTGTAGTGGTATACGAAGGATTTTTAGCTGACTTAAAAGGAGAAACGATTTCTTCTGATGCACCGACGCAACCATCTATGAATGAAATGGTACGCGCAGAACATCACCGTAGTGTACAAAGCCAATTGAGTACAGAAGATATTAAGTATGGATATTGTACGGAGTTCATGGTGAAATTAGAGGCTGAAAAGGTGAAAGAGCATAATTTCTCTGAACAAAAATTCCGTGAAGATATTAGTGTATATGGTGATTCTCTACTAGTTGTGTCTGATGATGAAATTGTAAAAGTTCATATCCATGCAGAACATCCTGGAGACGCTATGAACTACGGACAAAAATACGGTAGTTTAATTAAGATTAAAGTAGAAAATATGCGTGAACAGCATACTGCTTTATTAGATGAACCTACTATGGTTCCTGAACAACCAGCTCAATCGAAAGAAAAACAACCATATGGTATCGTAACTGTAGCTATGGGGTCTGGTATTAAAACTTTATTTGAGAGCATCGGTGCAACGAAAGTTATCGAAGGTGGTCAAACGATGAATCCAAGTACGGAGGATATCGTGAAGGCAATTGAAGAAGCAAATGCTGAAAAAATCATTATTTTACCGAATAACGGAAATATTGTAATGGCAGCAGAACAAGCGGCATCAGTTGTAGATCAAGAAGTTATTGTTGTTCGTTCGAAAACAGTTCCTCAAGGTATGGCAGCAATGTTAGCATTTAACCCAGTTGGAACGTTAGAAGAGAATGAAGAAAATATGCAAGAAGCTTTATCTCATGTGAAAACAGGTCAAATTACGTATGCTGTACGTGATACGGAAATTGATGGTGTAGCAATTCAAAAAGATGACTTCATGTGTATTGCAGATGGGAAAATTGTATCTACAAATGCTGAAAAAGTAGGAGCTGCGAAGCAATTACTAGAAGCGCTTATTGATGAAGATTCTGAAATCGTAACGATTCTACAAGGTGAGGATGCAACTGACGAAGAAGTAGCAGAGTTAGTTGAATTTGTAGAAGAGAAATTTGAAGATGCAGAAGTAGAAGTGCATGCTGGAAACCAACCAGTGTATTCTTTCATCTTCTCTGTAGAATAAGATAAGATTCGTTTTGAAAATAAATGGATTACTTACTTGCTAATGGATAAGAAGTAGTAATATGAAGTTTATTACTAGTTTTTATTCAAAAGGCTAGCATATTGAAGAGAGAAAAGAGCCTTGCTGCTAATAGTGAGGCTCTTTTTTACTTGTTTTATATAAGGGATTTGAGTAGTTTCTCTTAGAATGCCTATGATAGAATATATAAGGTGAAAGAGAGCGATTACAGATGCTAATTGGTACTCAAATAAAATGCAATAAAGAAAATAATGTGACGGGGTGTGAGAATCTTGAATGATGTTGTACAAGTTCCTGTTACGGATGTAAAGGGGATCGGAGGAGAAACATCTGAGTTACTACATGAGATGGGTATTTATACAGTTTCTCATCTATTAGAACATTTTCCGTACCGTTATGAAGATTATGCGATGAAAGATCTTGCTGAAGTAAAGCATGATGAACGTGTAACGGTTGAAGGAAAGATTCATAGTGCTCCTTTGCTGCAATATTATGGTAAGAAGAAATCGCGTTTAACAGTTCGTGTTCTCGTCGGTCGTTATTTAATTACGGCGGTATGTTTTAATAGGCCTTACTATAAGCAAAAATTAAAGTTAGATGAAACGGTAACGATTACTGGTAAATGGGATCAACATCGTCAAACAATTGCTGTATCAGAACTTCATTTTGGGCCGGTTGTACGTCAACAAGAAGTGGAACCTGTTTATTCAGTAAAGGGGAAACTTACAGTAAAACAGATGCGTCGTTTTATTGCTCAAGCGTTAAAGGAATATGGAGATTCTATAGTCGAAGTGTTACCGGATGGTTTGTTAGGGCGATATAAATTATTACCAAGATATGAAGCGCTTAGGGCATTGCATTTTCCGGTAGGACAGGAAGATTTGAAGCAAGCGCGTCGCCGTTTTGTATATGAAGAATTTTTCTTATTTCAGCTGAAAATGCAAACGCTCCGGAAAATGGAGAGGGAAAATTCAAAAGGGACCAAGAAAGAGATTCCGTCAGTAGAATTACAAGAATTTATCGATGCACTGCCGTTTCCATTAACGGGTGCACAGCGCCGAGTTGTAGATGAAATTTTGAAAGATATGACATCTCCTTATCGGATGAACCGACTATTGCAAGGTGACGTTGGTTCTGGGAAAACGGTTGTTGCTGCGATTGGCCTTTATGCATCGAAATTAGCTCATTATCAAGGTGCTTTAATGGTTCCTACAGAAATTTTAGCTGAGCAACATTATCAGTCGCTTGCTGAAACGTTTTCGCATTTTGGTATTAAGGTGGAACTGTTAACAAGTTCTGTTAAAGGTGCGAGACGTCGAGAAATTTTAGCGAAGTTAGAACAAGGAGAAATAGATATTCTTGTTGGAACGCATGCCTTAATTCAAGATGAAGTTATATTTCATAGGTTGGGTCTCGTTATTACAGATGAACAGCATCGATTTGGTGTAGCGCAGCGCCGAGTTTTACGGGAGAAAGGTGAAAGTCCAGATGTATTATTTATGACAGCGACACCAATTCCGCGTACGCTTGCGATTACTGCATTTGGAGAGATGGATGTTTCGATAATCGATGAGATGCCAGCAGGTAGAAAGGTGATTGAAACATATTGGGCAAAACATGATATGTTAGATCGCGTTCTCGGTTTTGTTGAAAAGGAGATAAAAAAAGGAAGACAGGCATACGTTATTTGTCCTCTAATTGAAGAATCTGAGAAACTTGATGTGCAAAATGCTATCGACTTACATAGTATGCTGACGCATCATTACCAAGGGAAATGCCAAGTTGGATTGATGCATGGGAGATTATCGTCTCAGGAAAAAGAAGAGATAATGGGACAGTTTAGTGAAAATAAAGTGCAAATTCTTGTATCGACAACAGTTGTTGAAGTAGGTGTGAACGTACCGAATGCGACTGTAATGGTTATTTATGATGCAGAACGTTTCGGTTTATCGCAGCTTCATCAGCTTAGAGGGCGTGTCGGCCGTGGTAGTGAACAATCATATTGTTTATTAATAGCAGACCCTAAATCAGAAACAGGGAAAGAAAGAATGCGCATAATGACTGAAACAAATGATGGATTTGTATTGTCAGAAAAAGATTTAGAATTACGAGGTCCTGGAGATTTCTTTGGGAGTAAGCAAAGTGGCTTACCAGAATTTAAGGTTGCTGACATGGTACATGATTATCGAGCGTTAGAAACAGCAAGGCAAGATGCGGCGATACTAGTAGATTCAGAAGCGTTTTGGCACAATGATCAGTACGCTGCCTTGCGTACGTATCTTGATGGGACAGGTGTGTTCCAAGGAGAGAAGCTCGATTAAAGGGAGTCAACAAAAGTTTTTGTTGCATTCTACTTTTAATGATTATATACTACTGTTAGTACCTAGTCATAAAAATGGATGGTGCGGTATGAAAAAAAGAAGAAGTAAAAAAGAAAGACAAGAGTTATTACAACAAACAATCGAATCAAATCCTTTTATTACGGATGAAGATTTAGCGGAAAAATTTCAAGTGAGTATACAAACAGTACGACTTGATCGTATGGAATTGTCTATTCCTGAATTAAGAGAGAGAATTAAACATGTAGCTACAAAGCAACATGAAGAAGATGTGAAATCTTTACCGTTAGAAGAGGTTGTTGGAGAAATTATTGATATTGAATTAGATAGACATGCAATCTCTATCTTTGAAGTAAAGGTAGAACATGTATTTAAAAGAAATCAAATTGCCCGTGGGCATCATCTGTTTGCGCAAGCAAACTCACTAGCTGTTGCGGTTATTGATGAAGAATTAGCTTTAACTGCAAAGTCTACCATTCGATACATTCGCCCTGTAAAATTAGGGGAGCGTGTTGTTGCAAAAGCGCGCGTTGAAGATGTAGAGAATGATAAGGGACGGACGGTTGTCAAAGTGCGTAGCTTCGTTGGAGAAGAACTTGTTTTTACAGGCACTTTTGAAATGTATCGATCTAGTAATTATAGTGAGGAAGGTAACAACTTATGAAAATCGCAATAGATGCAATGGGCGGAGATCACGCTCCAAAGGCTGTAGTATTAGGGGCAATGAAAGCTATTAAGGAATATTCTGATTTACATATTACGTTAGTAGGGAAAGAAGAGGAAATTCGTCAATACTTAACGAGTGATGAACGAATTACTATTCTTCATACAGACGAAAAAATAGAATCAACGGAGGAACCGGTAAGAGCGGTTCGTCGAAAAAAACAAGCTTCAATGGTGCTTGCGGCACAACAAGTAAAGGATGGAGAAGCAGACGCTTGTATATCCGCAGGTAGTACAGGAGCTTTAATGGCAGCTGGATTATTTGTAGTCGGTCGTATGGAAGGAATTGAGCGACCAGCTTTATCGCCTACAATGCCAACTGTAGATGGAAAAGGTTTTGTTATGTTAGATGTTGGAGCAAATGTTGATGCAAAACCAATTCATTTATATCAATATGCAGTAATGGGATCTGTTTATGCTGAGAAGGTAAGAGGAATTGAAAATCCTCGCGTTGGACTATTAAACGTTGGAACAGAGGATGGAAAAGGAAACGAGCTTTCAAAGCAAGTGTTTGCAATGCTTAAAGATGCGCCAATTAATTTCGTTGGGAACGTTGAATCAAGAGATTTATTGCAAGGTGTAGCAGATGTTGTTGTATGTGATGGTTTTACAGGGAATGTAGCGTTGAAATCATTAGAGGGAACAGCACTTGCGCTATTCTCTATGTTGAAAGAACAACTAATGAGTTCGTTTACGAGTAAATTAGCAGCGGCGGTATTAAAACCAAAACTTATGGTATTAAAAGATAAAATGGATTATTCGGAGTATGGAGGAGCTGCATTATTTGGATTGAAAGCACCTGTCATTAAGGCTCACGGTTCTTCTAATGACCAGTCGATATTTAGTGCGATTCGTCAAACGAGAGAAATGGTAGCGAAAGAAGTAATTCCTACGATTTCAAGCGTAATGGAGAAAGAGTCACTCCAATAAGAGGAGGATTTGAAATGGGAAAAATAGCATTTCTTTTTCCGGGCCAAGGTTCACAGGCAGTTGGAATGGGTAAACAATTAGCAGAGAATAATAAAGAGGTTGCAAAAGTGTTTGCAAAAGCAAATGAGGTGTTGCAAGATTCACTTTCAGAAGTGATTTTTGAAGGACCGCAGGAAAAGCTTACATTAACAACAAATGCGCAGCCTGCATTATTAACAACGAGTTTTGCTATTTTGACAGCTTTGAAAGAGTATGACATTACACCTGACTTTGTCGCTGGTCATAGTTTAGGCGAATATAGCGCTCTTGTAGCAGCTGGTGCATTAACTTTTGAAGATGCTGTATATGCTGTAAGGAAACGCGGGGAATATATGGAAGAAGCTGTTCCGGGTGGGGAAGGCGCAATGGCAGCTATATTAGGTGCTGATCCACATATGCTGAAACAAGTTACAGAAGAAGTAACAAGTGAAGGATATGCAGTGCAAATCGCTAATATGAATAGTACGAAGCAAATTGTAATTTCTGGAACGAAGCAAGGCGTAGAGGTTGCCTCTCAAAGAGCGAAAGAAAATGGTGCAAAGAGAGCGATTCCACTAAAAGTAAGTGGGCCATTCCATTCTTCACTTATGAAGCCGGCAGCTGAGAAGTTCCAAAGTGTTTTAAATGAAATTACAATTCATGACACGAATATTCCTGTTATTGCAAATGTTACGGCGGAAGTTATTACACGTGGTGCAGACATTCAAGAAAAGTTAATCGAACAGCTTTATTCGCCTGTATTATGGTACCCGTCTATTGAATATATGGTGAACCAGGGAGTAGATATATTTATTGAAATTGGACCTGGAAAAGTACTTGCTGGACTTATGAAGTCAATTGATTCATCAGTAAAAGCATATGCGATATACGATGAAGAGACATTAAAAGATACCATTTCAAATTTGAGAGGAGAAAACTGATGTTAAAAGGGAAGGTAGCATTAGTAACTGGCGCTTCACGTGGAATTGGTCGCGCGATTGCGATCGATTTAGCGAAACAAGGGGCAAATGTAGTAGTAAATTATGCTGGTAATGAACAAAAAGCAAATGAAGTAGTAGATGAAATTAAAAAATTAGGTTCTGATGCAATTGCGGTAAGAGCAGATGTTGCAAATGCTGATGATGTTACAGATATGGTGAAACAAACAGTAGATACATTTGGACAAGTTGATATTCTTGTAAATAATGCTGGTGTAACGAAAGATAATTTATTAATGCGTATGAAAGAAGAAGAATGGGATACAGTTATTAATACAAACTTAAAAGGTGTATTCTTATGTACAAAAGCAGTATCTCGTTATATGATGCGTCAACGTCATGGTAGAATTATAAATATCGCTTCTGTTGTTGGTGTTATAGGAAACCCAGGACAAGCTAACTATGTTGCTGCTAAAGCGGGTGTTATTGGATTAACAAAAACATCTGCAAAAGAGTTAGCAAGTCGAAATATTACAGTGAATGCAATTGCGCCGGGCTTTATTGCGACTGATATGACGGATGTACTAGATGAGAATATTAAAGCCGAAATGTTAAAAGTTATTCCAGCTGCTCAATTTGGTGAAGCGAAAGATATAGCGAATGCTGTAACGTTTTTTGCTTCTGATCAAAGCAAATATGTTACAGGTCAAACGTTAAATGTTGATGGCGGTATGGTAATGTAATAAAAGAATTGATTTCACCTAGTTTTTTTGGTCAATATTTAATATAATATTTGAGGGGAGGTGAATGGAATGGCAGATGTTTTAGAGCGCGTAACAAAAATCATCGTTGATCGTTTAGGAGTAGAAGAGACTGAGGTAGTACCAGCTGCAAGCTTCAAGGAAGATTTAGGAGCAGACTCCCTAGATGTAGTAGAACTTGTAATGCAATTAGAAGATGAATTCGAAATGGAAATTTCTGATGAAGATGCTGAAAAGATTGCTACTGTTGGCGATGCTGTGACTTACATAGAGAGTCATCTATAATGCTTAAGTGAAGTCCCGTTTTTTAGCGGGGCTTTCTCGGCTTATATCTGGAGGGACCTATGCCGTACCGAAAATATAGAGAAAAAAAATACGAAACAAAATATCGTGAAGCATTTAAAGTGTTTCAAGAAAAGATAGGTATTACGTTTACGGATGAAAAATTATTGATTCAAGCATTTACGCATTCATCGTATGTGAATGAGCATCGAAAAAAACCGCATGAAGATAATGAGCGTCTTGAATTTCTTGGAGATGCAGTATTGGAACTGACTGTATCGCAGTATCTGTTTCAAAAATATCCGACAATGAGCGAAGGAGAGTTAACAAAACTACGTGCAGCTATTGTATGTGAGCCATCTCTTGTTCGTTTTGCGAACGAATTGTCATTTGGTAGCCTTGTTTTATTAGGAAAAGGTGAAGAAATGACAGGTGGACGTGAACGACCAGCTTTATTAGCGGATGTCTTTGAAGCGTTTATTGGTGCCCTTTATCTTGATCAAGGGCTAGAAACAGTTTGGGAATTCTTAAAAGAAATTGTATATCCGAAAATTAATGAGGGTGCTTTTTCTCATGTGATGGATTATAAGAGTCAGTTGCAAGAATTGATTCAGCGTGATGGCAGTGGCAATGTTGAGTATCAAATTTTGCAAGAAAAAGGACCAGCTCACAATCGAGAATTTGTGTCACGTGTTACGTTAAATAACGTAGCTTTAGGTCTTGGTAGTGGTAAGTCAAAAAAAGAAGCAGAGCAACAAGCTGCTGCAGAAGCATTGAAAAAATTAAAAGAACAACTATAAGGAATCCCCCTTTGAATGAGGGGGATTCCTTGTGCATAGAATGAAACTTTCTTTTTGTTTGTAAAGAAAAAGAAGGTAAATCCGTATAATACTTGTTTTTGTATAGAGAACATTTATAAAGACGGAGAATAGGAGGAAGGCCTTTCGTGTTTTTAAAAAGATTAGAAATAGCAGGGTTTAAGTCTTTTGCTGAGCGTGTATCTGTTGATTTTGTCCCAGGTGTAACTTCTGTAGTAGGACCTAATGGAAGCGGGAAAAGTAATATTACTGATGCAATTCGCTGGGTACTTGGTGAACAATCTGCAAAATCATTACGTGGTGCAAAGATGGAGGATATTATTTTTGCAGGCAGTGATACGAGGAGAGCGGTTAATGTTGCTGAAGTAACAATAACTTTAAATAATGAAGATCAACGTTTACCAATTGAATACAATGAGGTGTGTGTAACACGTCGTGTATCTCGTTCAGGTGATAGTGATTTTTATATTAATAAACAATCATGTAGATTGAAAGATATTATTGATTTATTTATGGACTCTGGTATGGGAAGAGAAGCTTTTTCGATTATTAGCCAGGGGAAAGTTGAAGAGATTTTAAGTAGTAAGTCAGAAGAGCGTCGAGGTGTATTTGAAGAAGCGGCAGGCGTACTAAAATACAAACTTCGCAAAAAGAAAGCTGAAGGTAAATTAGCAGAGACACAAGAAAACTTAAATCGTGTACAAGATATAATTCATGAATTAAGTAGTCAAGTAGAACCTTTAGAAAGACAAGCTTCTATTGCGAAAGATTATCTTGAGAATAAAGAAGAATTAGAGAAAGTAGAAGCTGCGCTTATTGTCCATGAAATTGAAGAATTGCATGAGAAATGGGAAGCGCTTCGAAATCAGTTTGGGCATAATAAAAACGAAGAAGCTAAAATGTCAACGAATTTACAAAAAAGTGAAGAAGAGCTTGAGGAATTACGAGGACAATTACAAGCGGTAGATGAGTCTGTAGACTCGTTACAAGAAGTACTTCTTCTTTCTAGTAAAGAGCTAGAAAAACTTGAAGGACAGCGCGAGTTGTTAAAAGAGAGAAAGCAAAATGCTACGACGCATTGTGCGCAACTTGAGCAGTTAATTGTTGAATTAACAGAGAAAGCTAAAAGTTACGATGGTGAGATTGATTCAAGTACAGAAGCTTTAATGCAATTTGTGAATGAAGTAAAAGAGTTGGAGCAAAAATTGCATGATAATGAGCAATTACTTGCTACTTTTGCTGACAATTTAGAGGAACAGATTGAGAATTTAAAAGGTGACTATATTGAGCTTTTAAATCAACAAGCTAGTCATCGTAATGAATTATCTATGATTGAAGAACAATCTAAACAACAAAACTCTAAAAATGAACGCCTTGATGAAGAAAATGCGAAATATGTAGAAATGCGTATGGAAATTACAGCGAAAAAGACGAAACTTGTAGAAAGTTACGAACAAGCGAAAGAAAAAGTAGCTGGCATTCTCTCAAACATACAGAAGACAGAGGCGGCGCTTGGGAAATGTAAGACGCAGTATAGTGAAAATGAAACAAAACTGTATCAAGCATATCAATTTGTGCAACAGGCACGTTCTCGAAAAGAAATGCTTGAAGAAATGCAAGAAGATTATTCTGGATTCTATCAAGGTGTACGTGAAGTATTGAAAGCTAGAGAAAATAGGTTGCAAGGTATCGAGGGGGCTGTTGCGGAACTGTTAACGGTACCGAAAGAATACGAAGTTGCAATGGAAATCGCTCTAGGTGCAGCGATGCAGCATATTGTTGTACAAACAGAGGAGCATGCTCGTAATGCGATTGCATTTTTAAAGCAAAATAAACATGGACGTGCAACGTTTTTACCGCAAGCTGTTATTAAAAGCAGATCATTATCATTTGAGCAATTACGCATTGCAAATCAACACCCATCGTTTGTAGGTGTGGCGGCAGAACTTGTGCAGTACAATAATAAATATGAAAATGTAGTTTCAAATTTATTAGGTACTGTTATTGTTGCAAAAGATTTACGCGGGGCGAATGAGTTGGCGAAACAACTACAATACCGTTATCGCATTGTAACAATCGAAGGTGATGTAGTGAACCCTGGCGGTTCTATGACAGGTGGAGCGGTAAAACAGGCGAAATCTTCTTTATTAGGACGTCAACGTGAGCTAGAAGAGTGGACGAACAAGTTAACTGATATGGAAGAAAAAACGACGAAGTTAGAAAACTTTGTTAAAGCAGTAAAGCAAGAAATTCAAGAAAAAGAAGTACAAATACGCGAACTGAGACAAAGTGTAGAGGTAGAGCGTGTAGAAGAACAGAAATTAAGAGAAGAAATTAGTCGCTTAGAATTAGAAGAACATCGTATTAATGATCGTTTATCAATTTATGATTTAGAGATTGAAGGGTTCTTACAAGATCAAGTGAAAATGCAAGGGCGTAAAGAAGAGCTAGAAAAGATTTTAGCGACCCTTCAAGTGGAGATTACGGAATTAGATAGTAACATTGCAGCTTTAACGAAACAAAAAAGTGAGCAGCATTCTTCGAAAGAAAAAGTTCAAAAAGAAATGACAGAGTTAAAAGTGTTAGCAGCTGAAAAGCAACAACGCTTATCTAACCAAAAAGAAAAAGTTGAACGATTGACGAAGGAAAAAGAAGAAACAGATGCAACGCTTGTTAAAACGAAAGAGGACTTAGCATTCTTAAAACAAGAAATGACATCGAACTCAAGTGGTGAAGAGCAAATTACGAATATGATTGAGAAGAAAGCATACGATCGTAATCAAACTTCAGAGTTAATTCGCTCTCGTCGTGAACAACGTGTATCGTTACAAGAGAGAGTAGAACAGTTAGAGCGTAATCTGAAAGAGACCACAGGTAAACATAAATACATTCTTGAGATGTTGAAAGATCAAGAGGTGAAAATTAACCGACTTGATGTAGAGTTAGAAAATAGATTACAACATTTACGTGAAACATATACAATTTCATTTGAAGCGGCAAAACTAAAATATACAATGACAATGCCTGCAGAAGATGCGCGTAAGAAAGTAAAATTAATCAAATTATCCATAGAAGAGTTAGGTACAGTGAACCTAGGGGCAATTGATGAATATGAACGTGTAGCGGAGCGTCATACATTCTTACTAGAGCAGAGAGACGACCTAGAAGAAGCGAAAGCGACATTGCACCAGCTTATTACCGAAATGGATGAAGAAATGAAAAAACGCTTTTCTACTACGTTTGAAGGCATTAGAATGGAGTTTCAATCGGTATTCTCTGAATTATTTGGAGGCGGTAGAGCGGATTTAGTAATGACTAATCCAGAGGATTTACTAAATACGGGTATTGATATTGTAGCACAACCGCCAGGGAAGAAACTGCAGAACTTAGGTTTACTTTCAGGTGGAGAGCGTGCTTTAACAGCAATTGCGCTTTTATTTGGTATTTTAAAAGTACGCCCAGTACCGTTCTGTGTACTAGATGAGGTAGAGGCAGCCCTTGATGAGGCGAATGTAGCTCGTTTTGCACAGTATTTAAAGAAATTCAGTGATGAGACGCAGTTTATTGTAATTACACATAGAAAAGGTACAATGGAAGAGTCTGATGTGTTGTACGGTGTAACAATGCAAGAATCGGGGGTATCTAAACTTGTTTCGGTTCGTTTAGACGCCGGAGAAGAACTTATTGCAAGTGAATAGGAAGGATGGGAAAGTATGAGTTTTTTTAAAAAACTAAAAGAAAAAATTTCAAAACAAACGGATACAGTTACAGAGAAATTTAAACAAGGATTAGAAAAAACGAGAAATTCATTTGCGGATAAAGTGAATGATTTAGTGTATCGTTACCGTAAAGTGGACGAAGATTTCTTCGAAGAGTTAGAAGAAATCTTAATCGGTGCAGACGTTGGCGTTGCGACGGTAATGGAATTAATTGACCAATTGAAAGAAGAAGTACAACGTCGTAACATTCAAGATCCAAAAGAAGTACAAGCTGTTATTTCAGAAAAACTAGTAGGAATTTACAAAGGTGACAGCGATTTTAGTAACGAAATTAATATGCAAGAGGACCAATTAACGGTTGTTTTATTTGTTGGTGTTAATGGTGTAGGAAAAACGACGACAATTGGTAAACTGGCGCATAAGTTTAAATCAGAAGGTAAGTCAGTCCTATTGGCGGCAGGAGACACATTCCGTGCTGGAGCGATTGAACAATTAGAAGTATGGGGCGATCGCGTTGGTGTAGAAGTGATTAAACAAGGATCTGGATCTGATCCAGCGGCGGTTATGTATGACGCTGTACAAGCAGCGAAAGCACGTAAGGTAGATGTATTACTATGTGACACAGCAGGACGCTTGCAAAATAAAGTGAACTTAATGAAAGAGTTAGAGAAGGTAAAGCGTGTAATTGAGCGTGAAGTACCAGGTGCTCCTCATGAAGTATTGCTTGTTATTGATGCAACAACAGGACAAAACGGTTTAAGCCAAGCGAAAACATTTCGTGAAGCAACGAATGTAACTGGTATTGTTTTAACGAAGTTAGATGGAACTGCTAAAGGTGGTATTGTATTAGCGATTCGTAACGAAATGGATGTACCGGTGAAGTTTGTTGGATTAGGAGAGCAGATGGATGACTTGCAGCAGTTTGATCCAGAACAATATGTGTATGGTTTATTTGCGAACTTAGTAGAAACAGAAGAAGTATAAGCGAAAGAAGCGGTATTTCCGCTTCTTTTTCTACAAAAAATATATGATGTTAAGAAAAAAACTTGACACTCTTTTGGACTACATGTAAACTAATTCATGTAAAGGGAAATCACTTAACAAAGGATGATCCAACATGCTCGAAAAAACAACGAGAATGAACTATTTATTTGATTTTTATCAATCGTTGTTAACGCAAAAACAAAGAAGTTATATGTCGCTTTATTATCTAGATGATTTATCTCTTGGTGAAATTGCGGAAGAATTTGATGTAAGTCGCCAAGCCGTGTATGATAACATTAAACGGACTGAAGCGATGCTTGAAGAATATGAAGAAAAATTAGTATTACTTCAAAAGTTTCAAGAGCGACAGCGACTTGTTGCAAAGCTAAAACAGCTAATCAGCGAAGAAGAGCATGTGAATGAAGAAATGAAACAAGTTGTTGAAGCTATCGAAAAATTAGATTAGGAGGGCGGCAATATGGCATTTGAAGGATTAGCCGACCGACTTCAACAGACAATGCAAAAAATCCGCGGCAAAGGAAAAGTTTCTGAAGCCGATGTGAAAGAAATGATGAGAGAAGTTCGTCTAGCTCTTTTAGAAGCGGATGTTAACTTTAAAGTAGTAAAAGATTTTGTGAAGCGTGTGTCTGAACGTGCTGTCGGACAAGATGTAATGAAAAGTTTGACACCTGGACAACAAGTAATTAAAGTTGTACAGGAAGAACTTACAGAACTTATGGGCGGAGAGCAAAGCAAAATTGCTGTTGCTAATAAGCCACCGACTGTTATTATGATGGTTGGTCTGCAAGGTGCGGGTAAAACAACGACGACAGGTAAGCTTGCGAATTTGCTTCGTAAAAAGCATAATCGTAAACCGATGCTTGTTGCAGCGGATATTTACCGTCCAGCAGCGATTAAACAGCTTGAAACATTAGGGAAGCAATTGGACATGCCTGTATTTTCTTTAGGAGATCAAGTAAGTCCTGTTGAAATTGCGAAACAAGCGATTGCAAAAGCAAAAGAAGATCATCACGATTATGTTTTAATCGATACAGCGGGTCGCCTGCATATTGATGAAGAATTAATGGATGAATTAGCGAAAGTGAAAGAAGTTGCGAAACCGGATGAAATTTTCCTTGTTGTCGATGCGATGACCGGGCAAGACGCGGTAAATGTTGCACAAAGTTTCCATGAACAGTTAGGTTTAACAGGTGTTGTATTAACGAAATTAGATGGTGATACGCGCGGTGGTGCTGCATTATCTATTAAGGCTGTAACAAACACGCCGATTAAATTTGCTGGTATGGGTGAAAAACTAGATGCAATTGAAGCGTTCCATCCAGAGCGTATGGCATCCCGTATTTTAGGGATGGGCGATGTCTTAACGTTAATTGAAAAAGCGCAAGCTACAGTTGATGAAGAGAAAGCAAAAGAACTTGAGCAAAAAATGCGTACGCTTTCGTTTACGCTTGACGATTTCCTAGAACAACTTGGACAAGTGCGCCAACTTGGGCCGCTTGATGAATTGTTAGGAATGCTTCCTGGTGCAAATAAAATTAAAGGGCTGAAAAATGCGCAAGTTGATGAAAAACAAATTGGGCATATTGAGGCAATTATTCGTTCTATGACTAAATTAGAACGAGAACAACCGGAAATAATCAATGCTAGTCGCAAAAAGCGCATTGCCAAAGGTAGCGGTACAACTGTACAAGAAATCAATCGTCTAATTAAGCAATTCGATGACATGAAAAAAATGATGAAGACGATGACGGGAATGCAAAAAGGTAAGAAAAAAGGACTAGGTGGATTGAAGTTTCCATTCATGTAAGGAAAAAAAGATGGCTCTGTTAAGAAAAAATACTTTACAAAGCAATAGTCTTTTTGCTAATATAATTATCTGTGTGAAATAAATTCGGAGGTGCTTTATAAATGGCAGTTAAAATTCGTTTAAAACGTATGGGAGCTAAAAAAACTCCTTTCTATCGTGTAGTTGTTGCAGATTCTCGTTCTCCTCGTGACGGACGTTTCATTGAGGAAATCGGAACTTACAATCCAGTTGCTCAACCAGCTGAAGTTAAGATCAACGAAGAAGCAGCATTAAAATGGTTAGGAAATGGTGCTAAACCATCTGATACAGTTCGTAACTTATTCTCTAACCAAGGTATCATGGAGAAATTCCACTTATCTAAACAAGGTAA
Organism: Bacillus cereus group sp. BfR-BA-01347; assembly: GCF_022663835.1. Classification (NCBI taxonomy): domain Bacteria; kingdom Bacillati; phylum Bacillota; class Bacilli; order Caryophanales; family Bacillaceae; genus Bacillus; species Bacillus cereus group sp. BfR-BA-01347. The sequence goes on from NZ_JAKUGG010000022.1 coordinate 55,828, forward strand.
GTAATTGAGGCAATGACTATGAAGAAGTTAGTCGAGACGATTGTCAAGCCTCTTGTCGATTATCCTGAAGATGTAAAAGTTACACAGGAACTTTGCAACGGAGAGATAAAGTATCGATTAACTGTACATCCTGAGGATGTTGGAAAAGTCATTGGGAAGCAAGGGAGAGTTGCGAAGGCGATTCGAATGCTCTTGTATTCAGTGGGACATCATAATGATGAAAAAGTAACACTGGAAATTCAATAAACGTAAAAAGGGCGAGGAGTTATTCCTCTCCCTTTTTTAACATTTAAATAGAGATTGCATGTTCCATCTGTGAAATGGAGATGCTTAATTTATATAGAAACCAGGGGTGACATACTATTTATGACAAAATGGTTTAACGTAGGGAAAATTGTAAATACTCATGGCGTAAGAGGAGAAATCCGTGTTATTTCTCGTACTGATTTTCCAGAAGAGCGATATAAAGTAGGAAATACGCTATACATATCGAATGAGAAAGGCACAGACTATCTTCCGGTGAAGGTAACTTCTCATCGCCAACATAAGACATTCGATTTATTAACATTTGAAGGATATAACAATGTAGATGAAGTAGAGAAGTTTAAAGGTTCTTTAATAAAAGTACCAGAAGAGCAGTTAGGCGAACTTGCTGAAGGTGAATACTACTATCATGAAATTATTGGTTGCAGTGTTGTAACGGAAGAAGGAGAAGCGCTAGGGACAATCAAAGAGATTCTATCTCCTGGTGCAAATGATGTTTGGGTAATTAAACGCCCGAAGGGTCAAGATCTTTTAATTCCTTATATCGATGACGTTGTACTTCAAGTTAATATTGAAAATAAATTAGTAACCATTCATGTAATGGAAGGGCTGCTATAATGAAAATTGATATTTTAACGTTGTTCCCAGACATGTTTACCGGTGTATTTGGATCTTCTATATTAAAGAAGGCGCAAGAAAAAGAAGCGGTAAACCTTCGTGTTGTTAACTTTCGTGATTATACAACAAGTAAGCATAATAGCGTAGACGATTATCCTTACGGCGGAGGAGCTGGTATGGTGCTTACTCCTCAGCCTATTTTTGATGCTGTAGAAGATTTGACGAAAGAGACAGAGCGTAAGCCGAGAGTTGTCTTAATGTGTCCGCAGGGCGAAAGATTTACGCAGAAGAAAGCGGAAGAGCTTGCAGGGGAAGAACATTTAATCTTCGTATGTGGGCATTATGAAGGATATGACGAACGAATTCGTGAGCATCTTGTAACGGATGAGATTTCTATTGGTGACTATGTATTAACGGGCGGAGAATTAGCCTCTATGGTTATTACTGATAGTGTGGTACGTCTCTTGCCGGGTGTGCTAGGAAATCATGCTTCACAAGTAGAGGATTCGTTTAGTACAGGTTTATTAGAGCATCCTCATTATACACGTCCAGCTGATTTTCGTGGTATGAAGGTACCGGATGTATTAATGTCAGGGAATCATAAAAACATTGATGAATGGCGACATAAGGAATCTTTGCGCCGAACGTATACGCGTAGACCTGATTTATTAGATGAGAGAGAGTTATCTAAACAAGAGAAAAAATGGCTTGAGGAAATAAAGCGAGAGCAGTAATAACTTCATATATTTGCTATTGCAACAGGCTTAGTAATATGCTATTATAACATTTGTGCTACTGAAATCAGTAGCCGTATTAACGATGTTCCGCTGTAATTTATTAAGACTTTATAAGAGCATCTGTTTAAAGGAGAGAATTTAATATGCAACAATTAATCGCAGAAATTACAAAAGGCCAATTAAAAACTGACCTTCCTTCATTCCGTCCTGGTGACACTTTACGTGTACACGTAAAAGTTGTTGAGGGAACTCGTGAAAGAATTCAGCTTTTCGAAGGTGTTGTAATTAAACGTCGTGGTGGCGGAATCAGTGAAACATTCACAGTTCGTAAGATTTCTTACGGTGTAGGTGTTGAGCGTACATTCCCAGTTCACACGCCAAGAATCGCGAAAATCGAAGTACTTCGCCGTGGTAAAGTACGTCGTGCTAAGTTATACTACTTACGTAACCTTCGCGGTAAAAAAGCACGTATTAAAGAAATTCGATAAGACATGTATGGGAGCTTGTAAATGCACAAGCTCCCTTTTTCCAATCTATATGAAATTTTGGTATAATACGAGCAGTTTACATAACCGTGGAGGGGAAATGCATGAAAAAAGAGAAGAGTTCACTTTGGGAATGGATTAAAGCAATTTTGATTGCTGTTGTATTAGCTGGTGTTATTAGACAGTTTTTCTTTGCGCCAATTCTCGTAGACGGGGTATCGATGGCACCTACTTTACATGATCGTGATCGAATGATTGTGAATAAAATTGGTTATCACATTGGAGATCCAAAACGCTTTGATATTATCGTATTTCGAGCAACAGAAGATAAAGATTACATTAAGCGTATTATAGGCCTGCCAGGCGATGAAATAGAGTATCGTAATGATAAACTGTATGTTAACGGAAAGGCTTATGAGGAGCCGTATTTAGACAAGCAGAAAAAGCAAATTGCTGACGGACCGCTTACATATGATTTTAATCTTGAAGAAATGACAGGCAAGAAAACCGTTCCAAAAGATCAATTATTTGTTTTAGGTGATAATCGTCGTTTTAGTAAAGATAGCCGTTCAATCGGTACGATTTCAATGGATCAAGTAATTGGTAAAGCTAATATGTTATATTGGCCGTTAGAAGACGCACGTATTGTGAAATAAATGAAAAAGAAGGTGGCAACATGGTAATTCAATGGTTTCCAGGGCATATGGCGAAGGCTAGACGCCAAGTAACGGAGAAATTAAAATTAATTGATGTTGTAATTGAACTTGTAGATGCTCGATTACCATTATCATCTCGAAACCCAATGATTGATGAAATCATTACACATAAGCCAAGGCTTGTTGTTTTAAATAAAGCGGATATGGCGGATGATCGTTTAACAAAACAATGGATCGCATATTTTAAAGAAAAAGGCCATATGGCAATTTCGATTAACGCGCAAGCTGGACAAGGTATGAAGGAAATTGCAGCAGCTTGTAAAGTGCTTGTTAAAGAAAAATTTGATAAAATGGTTGCAAAAGGTATTAGACCGAGAGCGATTCGTGCATTAATTGTAGGTATACCAAATGTTGGTAAATCTACATTGATTAATAAATTGGCAAAGAAAAATATTGCTAAAACAGGAGATCGTCCAGGTGTGACAACAGCTCAACAATGGATTAAAGTTGGGAAGGAAATGGAATTGTTAGATACACCAGGTATTCTGTGGCCTAAATTTGAAGATCAATTAGTGGGTCTTCGTTTAGCGACAACGGGTGCAATTAAAGATTCAATTTTAAATTTACAAGATGTAGCTGTTTACGCATTACGTTTTATGGAGAAACATTATCCAGAACGCTTGAAAGAACGCTATAATTTAAATGAGATTCCAGAAGATATCGTGGAATTATTCGATGCAATTGGAAAAAATAGAGGCTGCTTAATGGGCGGCGGAATGATTGATTATGATAAGACATCTGAGCTTGTGCTTCGTGAGCTTCGTGGTGGCAAACTTGGAAAAATGACGTTTGAAACACCGGAAGAGTTTGCAGAGCAAGTAGAAGATGTGGAAAAAATAGAAGAAGTATAAGACGTGCGTTTGTGCGTCTTTTCTTTTTGGATATGTTTAAAAAGGAGCTTGTATAAATGCAAACTATGACGATAAAAGAAGCGGAAAATGTATTGAAAGAAATTATGAATGAAGAAGATGATCGCTTTCAACTGTTAATGAAAGATGATCGAAAAGGTGTTCAAAAGCTCGTTTTGAAGTGGTATAAACAAAAAGAGTTAGAACAGAAAGAAAAAGAGAAGTTTTTTGAAATGTCCAAGTATGAAAATGCTTTGCGTGAAAAAGGGGTCACATATATTGCGGGTATTGATGAAGTAGGGCGCGGGCCATTGGCTGGGCCTGTTGTGACGGCAGCTGTCATTCTTCCTGAGGATTTTTATATTCCAGGGTTAAATGACTCGAAAAAGTTGAGTGAAGCGAAACGTGAGCGTTTTTATGATGAAATAAAAGTACAAGCAATTGCAATTGGAGTAGGAATTGTATCACCGCAAGTTATTGATGACATTAATATTTACCAAGCAACGAAACAAGCGATGTTAGATGCAGTTGCAAATTTATCTTGTACACCCCAACATTTATTAATTGATGCGATGAAGCTTCCTACACCAATTCCGCAAACATCAATTATTAAAGGTGATGCGAAAAGTGTTTCGATTTCAGCAGCATCCATTATCGCAAAAGTAACGAGAGATCGTATGATGAAAGAACTGGGAGAGAAGTATCCTGAATATGGATTTGAGCAACATATGGGATATGGCACAAAGCAACATTTAGAGGCAATTGAAGTGCATGGAGTACTAGATGAACACCGCAAGTCATTCGCACCAATTAAAGATATGATTCAAAAATAAGCTGTAAATATACAGCTTATTTTTTTATTTTGGCATATAAACATTACTATTTTCGAAAAAGAATAAAGCGATTTCAGTTTTCTGACACTTTATTGTAGACAGCGTGCCAATCATCTTATACAATGGCAATGTAATGTTTTTTAAACATTAAAAAACTTTTCGAGTAAAACAGGAAAACAGGGGAGGATGGGACCATGAATATCCATGAGTACCAAGGTAAGGCAGTCCTTAGAAGCTATGGGGTTAGCGTTCCGAACGGGAAGGTTGCATTTACAGTAGAAGAAGCTGTAGAAGCAGCGAAAGAATTAGGAACAGATGTATGTGTAGTGAAAGCACAAATTCACGCTGGTGGACGCGGCAAAGCTGGCGGAGTAAAAGTTGCAAAAAATTTAGATGAAGTTCGTACATATGCAGAAAGCATTTTAGGAACTACACTTGTGACACATCAAACAGGTCCTGAAGGTAAGGAAGTAAAACGCTTACTTATCGAAGAAGGTTGCGATATTAAAAAAGAATATTATGTAGGTCTAGTTTTAGATCGTGCAACTTCTCAAGTTGTTTTAATGGCGTCTGAAGAAGGCGGAACAGAAATTGAAGAAGTAGCAGAAAAAACACCTGAAAAAATCTTTAAAGAATATATTGATCCAGCAGTAGGCTTACAAGGTTTCCAAGCGCGCCGAATCGCATTTAACATCAATATTCCAAAAGAGCTTGTAGGACAAGCTGTGAAGTTTATGATGGGCTTATATCGTGCGTTTATCGAAAAAGATTGCTCTATCGCTGAGATTAACCCACTTGTTACAACAGGTGAAGGTAAAGTTATGGCATTAGATGCAAAATTAAACTTTGATTCTAATGCATTATATCGCCATAAAGACATTTTAGAGCTTCGTGATCTTGATGAAGAGGATTCAAAAGAAATTGAAGCTTCAAAATACGACTTAAACTACATTCCTTTAGATGGAAATATCGGTTGTATGGTTAATGGTGCAGGTTTAGCGATGGCTACAATGGATATCATTAAACATTACCACGGTGACCCAGCTAACTTCTTAGATGTTGGTGGCGGTGCAACTGCAGAAAAAGTTACAGAAGCATTCAAAATTATCCTTTCTGACAAAAATGTAAAAGGTATCTTCGTTAACATTTTTGGTGGCATTATGAAGTGTGATGTTATTGCAGAAGGTGTTATTGAAGCAACGAAACAAGTAGGTCTTGAGTTACCTTTAGTTGTACGTCTTGAAGGTACAAACGTAGAACTAGGTAAGAAAATTTTAAATGAGTCTGGCTTAAATATTGTTGCAGCAGAATCTATGGCAGACGGTGCACAAAAAATTGTTTCACTAGTGGGCTAATAGAAAGCGGGGGAGAAAAATGAGCGTATTAGTTAATAAAGATACAAAAGTTATTGTTCAAGGTATTACAGGTTCTCAAGGTTTATTCCATACAAAACAAATGATTGAATACGGTACGAAAATTGTCGGTGGTGTAACACCAGGTAAGGGCGGCACTGATATTGAAGGTGTACCAGTATTTGATACAGTAGAAGATGCAGTGAAAGCAACAGGCGCAAACGCTTCAGTTGTATACGTTCCACCCGCTTTTGCGGCAGATGCAATTATGGAAGCTGTTGATGCAGAAATTGATTTAGTAGTATGTATTACTGAAGGGATTCCTGTATTAGATATGGTAAACGTAAAGAGGTATATGGCGGGTAAACATACACGTTTACTTGGACCAAACTGCCCAGGTGTAATCACACCGGATGAATGTAAGATTGGTATTATGCCAGGATATATTCATAAAAAAGGTCATGTTGGTATCGTATCTCGCTCTGGTACATTAACGTATGAAGCTGTACATCAGTTAACACAAGAAGGTATTGGCCAATCTACTGCTGTAGGTATCGGCGGAGACCCTGTTAACGGTACAGACTTTATTGATGCTTTAAAAGCATTTAATGAAGATGAAGAAACACATGCTGTAATTATGATTGGTGAAATCGGCGGTACAGCAGAAGAAGAGGCAGCTGAATGGGTAAAAGCTAATATGACAAAACCTGTTGTAGGGTTCATTGGTGGTCAAACAGCGCCTGCTGGCAAACGTATGGGCCATGCTGGTGCAATCATTTCTGGCGGTAAAGGGACTGCTGCTGAAAAGATTAAAACAATGGAAGCTTGTGGCATTAAAGTAGCTGAAACTCCAGCAGTTATGGGAGAAACGCTAATCTCTGTTTTAAAAGAAAAAGGTTTATTTGAGACTTGTAAAAACTATTAATCTGTTGAAAGACACCTTCTTACTTGAGGGTGTCTTTTTAGACTTTTTCTGTTTACATAATAAAAATTATGGGTAAGGAGAATCAAGATGAAAAGAGAGAGATTATTACATCTTCATTACTTGCTAGCAGATTATTGGAAAGCGATGGAGAGGCTACTATATGTCGATCCAGAATTAGAGAACATATATAATTTTAACGAAAAACAAATGGAATACTACACTGGAATATCCTCGAAAAAATCTGCAGAACTAGTAAAATTTCTTCAAAGTTCAAGTCTTCCGCAATATATATCGTATTTAGAGAAAAATCGTATTTTTTATATAACGATATGGGATGAAAATTATCCACAATTATTACATGAAATACAAGACCCCCCCTTCGTTTTATATGGAAAAGGAGAGGAAAATTTCCTGAATAAAGTAAATAAATTAGCGGTTGTTGGAACGAGAGAACCATCATTATATGGTCATGAGAGTTTGAAGTTTATTTTACACCCTTTATTAGAAAGAGAGTGGCTTATTGTCAGTGGGTTTGCAAAAGGGATAGATACAATGTCTCATGAGATTACAGTAAGGCATCATTGCCCGACTATTGCGGTATTAGGGCACGGATTGTCTTTTATGTATCCGAAAGAAAATAGACATTTATATGAAATGTGGAAGGAATATATATTGTTATTGACAGAGTATCCGCCGCACTATGCACCGAAAAAATGGTATTTTCCAAAAAGGAACCGGATTATTAGTGGCATAAGTAAAGGTGTTTTAGTTGTAGAAGCGAAATCAAGAAGTGGAACACTTATTACTGCAGACCTTGCGTTAGAGCAAAATAGGGAGGTGTTTGCGCTTCCTGGACCTATATTTATAGAGGGGGCATCGGGAACGAATCATCTTATTCAACAAGGAGCAAAACTAGTAAGAAATGCAGAAGATATCTTGGAAGAGATTTTAAATTAACCTTATATTTTTATGTTTTTATTAAACAATTATTGACAAATGGTAGATTGGCACTGTATGGTATATTCATTCTTGATTGACAAAAACAAGAGAAATCAATAAGATTAATGAAGACTTGAATCCACCTCTTAAGGAGGCACTAGCATGTCAGATTACCTCGTAATCGTGGAGTCGCCTTCTAAGGCGAAGACCATTGAGAAATATTTAGGGAAAAAATACAAAGTTGTCGCGTCTATGGGACATGTTCGCGATTTGCCAAAAAGTCAAATGGGGATAGAAGTAAAGAACAACTTCACCCCGAAGTATATTACCATTCGTGGTAAAGGTCCCGTCTTAAAAGATTTAAAATCAGCGGCCAAAAAAGCAAAGAAAGTCTATCTCGCGGCCGATCCAGACCGCGAAGGGGAAGCAATTGCTTGGCATTTAGCGAATACGTTAAATGTGGACGTTGAATCAGATTGTCGAGTTGTGTTTAATGAGATTACGAAAGATGCAATCAAAGAATCATTTAAACATCCTCGTGCAATTAATATGGATTTAGTGGATGCACAACAAGCAAGACGTATACTTGATCGTCTTGTTGGTTACAATATTAGTCCTTTATTATGGAAGAAAGTAAAAAAAGGATTAAGTGCAGGACGTGTACAATCTGTAGCAGTTCGTTTAATCATCGAGCGTGAAAGGGAAATTCAAAACTTTGAACCTGAAGAATTCTGGACAATTAAAACAGAATTTGTAAAAGGAAAAGACACATTTGAAGCAAGCTTTTACGGTGTAGATGGTGAAAAAGTTCAATTAACAAATGAAACGCAAGTGAATGAAATAATTGAACAGATGAAAGACAATGCGTTTTCAGTTGAAAATGTAACGCGCAAAGAGCGAAAACGTAATCCTGCATTACCGTTTACAACATCTTCCTTGCAACAAGAAGCAGCACGTAAGTTAAACATGCGAGCAAAGAAAACGATGATGCTTGCACAGCAATTGTATGAAGGGATAGATCTTGGAAAACAAGGAACTGTAGGTCTTATTACGTATATGAGAACTGATTCAACACGTATCTCAGAAACAGCTCAAACAGAGGCTCGTACTTATATCACTGAAGCGTATGGTACGGAATACATAGGAACAGAAAAGAAGAAAGAAACGAAAAAGTCAAATGCACAAGATGCGCATGAGGCAATTCGTCCTACTTCGGTAATGAGAAAGCCAGAGGAACTAAAAAGTTTCTTAGGTCGTGATCAACTTCGATTATATAAATTGATTTGGGAGCGATTTGTTGCAAGTCAAATGGCGTCTGCTATAATGGATACTGTGACAGCGAGACTCATTAATAACAATGTTCAGTTCCGTGCAAGTGGATCGGTTGTAAAGTTCCCAGGATTTATGAAAGTGTATGTAGAGTCAAAAGATGATGGTGCTGAAGAAAAGGATAAGATGTTGCCGCCTTTAGAAGTAGGGGAAACTGTATTTTCAAAGGATTTAGAACCAAAGCAACATTTTACACAACCTCCTCCGCGCTATACAGAGGCTCGTCTAGTAAGAACACTTGAAGAACTTGGAATTGGAAGACCGTCGACATATGTACCTACACTTGAAACGATTCAAAAGCGTGGGTATGTAGGCTTAGATAATAAACGCTTCGTTCCGACTGAACTTGGTGAAATAGTAATTGAACTTATTTTAGAGTTTTTCCCAGAAATTATTAACATTGAATTTACTGCCAATATGGAGCAAAGCCTTGATGAAGTAGAAGAAGGAAATGCGAATTGGGTAAAAATTGTTGATGATTTCTACGTAGGTTTTGAACCGCGTTTAGAAAAAGCGGAAAAAGAAATGCGTGAAGTGGAAATTAAAGATGAACCAGCTGGGGAAGATTGTGAATTATGTAATCACCCAATGGTCTTTAAAATGGGTAAATACGGGAAATTTATGGCTTGCTCGAATTTCCCAGATTGTCGTAATACAAAGCCGATTGTGAAAGAAATCGGTGTTACTTGTCCAAAGTGTGATAAGGGTCAAATTATTGAACGCCGTAGTAATAAAAAGAAACGTCTTTTCTATGGGTGCGGTACGTATCCGGAATGCGACTTTGTATCTTGGGATAAGCCAATTGGTCGTAAGTGTCCGAAGTGCGAAGGCATGCTTGTAGAGAAAAAGTTGAAAAAAGGCGTGCAAGTACAATGTATTTCGTGCGATTATGAAGAAGAACAACAAATGTGAGCGTAACTGCTCACATTTTTTTCGGGAAGAAAAGGAAAGGTGATATAAATGACAACACAAGTAGTAAACGTCATTGGCGCAGGTCTTGCAGGAAGTGAAGCAGCTTACCAAATTGCAAAACGTGGTGTCCAAGTTAGATTATATGAAATGAGACCGGTAAGGCAAACGCCAGCTCATCACACAGATAAATTCGCTGAATTAGTATGTAGTAACTCACTTCGTGCAAACACTTTAACAAATGCAGTTGGAGTTATTAAAGAGGAAATGCGCTTAATGGATTCTGTAATTATTCGTGCGGCGGATGAGTGCTCTGTACCAGCTGGAGGTGCTTTAGCTGTAGACCGTCATGAGTTCGCAGCTAAAGTAACGGAATACGTAAAGAACCATCCAAATGTAACTGTAATGAATGAAGAAATTACAGATATTCCAGAGGGACCGACAATTATTGCTACAGGTCCATTAACATCTCCTGATCTTTCTGCAAAATTGAAAGAATTAACAGGAGAAGATTATTTCTACTTCTATGATGCTGCAGCCCCAATCGTAGAAAAAGACAGCATTGACATGAATAAAGTATATTTAAAATCGCGCTATGACAAAGGGGAAGCTGCATATTTAAATTGCCCAATGACAGAAGAAGAGTTTGATCGTTTTTATGAGGCTCTGATTGCTGCTGAGACAGTGCCTTTAAAGGAGTTTGAAAAAGAAATTTTCTTTGAAGGTTGTATGCCAGTAGAAGTTATGGCAAGTAGAGGGAGACAGACGTTAGTATTTGGACCTATGAAACCTGTTGGATTGGAAGATCCAAAAACAGGGAAAACGCCATATGCTGTTGTTCAGTTACGTCAAGATGATGCAGCGGGAACTTTATACAATATCGTAGGTTTCCAAACACATTTAAAGTGGGGACCACAAAAAGAAGTGCTACAGTTAATTCCGGGATTGGAAAATGCAGAGATTGTACGTTATGGTGTAATGCATCGTAATACGTTTATTAATTCACCCAATTTGCTTCGTCCAACATATCAATATAAACAACGTGATGATTTATTCTTCGCTGGTCAAATGACTGGAGTAGAGGGATATGTTGAATCAGCAGCATCAGGATTATTAGCAGGGATTAATGCTGCGCGTCTTGTGCAAGGTGAAGAACCAGTTGTATTACCACCAGTAACTGCAATGGGTAGCATGGCAAATTACATTACGGCAACGAACGCTAAAAACTTCCAACCGATGAATGCGAACTTCGGTCTATTTGCACCGTTAGAGAAGAAGATTAAAAAGAAAGCTGAACGAAATGAAGCGTACGCAGCACGCGCTTTAGAAACGATTCGAAATTTTGTAAATATTTAGTTAAATTTCTTGCAAAGGCTACTAAGTTGTGATACGATTTAGTAGCCTTTATTGAGGTGAGTTGTGTGAATGTGAAGAAATTGTTACAATTATTCGTTGGATATTTACAAATTGAAAGAAATTATTCAAAATATACAATTGCAAGTTATCAAAATGATTTAGAACATTTTGTGCAATTTATGGAACGAGAAGGCATATCCTCTTTTTTAGACGTTACATACGCGGATGTTCGTTTGTACTTAACGACGTTGCACGATGAAAAGTTAGCCCGTAAATCTGTCGCAAGAAAAGTATCAAGCTTACGAAGTTTATATCGTTTTTTGATGCGTGAAGGTTATCGAAAGGATAATCCGTTTGCACTTGCGTCACTCCCCAAAAAAGAATTGTCAATCCCAAAGTTTTTATATGCTGAAGAGTTAGAGGAATTATTCGAAGTTTCTGACACGGAAACGCCATTAGGTCAAAGGAATCAAGCTTTATTAGAGTTGATGTATGCGACTGGGATCCGTGTGAGTGAATGTGTCAATTTACAACTTACCGATATTGACTTTGCGGTGGGAACAATTTTAGTAATGGGAAAAGGAAAAAAACAAAGGTATATTCCATTTGGAAGCTATGCGCAAGATTCTTTAATTACTTATATAGAGAATGGGAGAAAACAGTTAGTTAATAAGACTGACGAAGACTCTCATATGGTATTTTTAAATGCGAAAGGTACACCGCTAACAAGTCGTGGAGTTCGTTATGTTTTAAATGAAATCATTAAAAAGGCTTCACTGACAATGCGGATAAGTCCCCATATGTTAAGGCATACATTTGCTACACATATGCTAGATGAAGGGGCAGATTTACGTACTGTACAGGAGCTATTAGGCCATGAGAATTTGTCGACGACACAAATTTATACGCATGTCTCTAAAGAAAGATTGCGTTCTGTTTACATGAAGCATCACCCGCGGGCATAAATTGCTTTAAAAGCTATAAAAACAAATAAAGGAGTTTTTTCTATGGGAAATTTCCACGCTACAACGATATTTGCAGTTCATCATAATGGAGAATGTGCAATGGCTGGAGATGGCCAAGTGACGATGGGAAATGCTGTTGTAATGAAACATACAGCTCGTAAAGTTCGTAAGCTTTTCCAAGGTAAAGTTTTAGCTGGTTTCGCAGGATCAGTTGCTGACGCATTTACTCTTTTTGAAATGTTTGAAGGGAAATTAGAAGAGTATAATGGCAACTTGCAACGTGCTGCTGTTGAAATGGCAAAACAATGGCGTGGCGATAAAATGTTACGTCAGCTAGAAGCGATGCTCATTGTCATGGATAAAACAACTATGCTCCTTGTTTCAGGTACAGGAGAAGTGATTGAACCGGATGATGGTATTTTAGCAATTGGATCTGGTGGGAATTATGCACTTTCTGCAGGTCGTGCTTTAAAGCAATATGCAAGTGAACACTTAACAGCGAAGCAAATTGCGAAAGCGAGTTTAGAGATTGCTGGCGATATTTGTGTTTATACGAATCACAACATAATTGTTGAAGAATTGTAGAATCGTAAGGGAGGCATTTTATATGCATTTACATTTTACTCCGCGCCAAATTGTGGAAAAATTAGATCAATACATCATCGGTCAAAAAGACGCAAAGAAAGCGGTTGCTGTAGCGTTGAGAAATCGATATCGTCGCAGTAAATTAGCTGAAAATTTACGTGACGAAATTGCACCTAAAAACATCTTAATGATTGGACCGACAGGTGTTGGGAAAACAGAGGTAGCACGACGAATGGCGAAACTCGTTGGAGCACCTTTTATTAAGGTTGAGGCTACAAAATTCACAGAAGTTGGATATGTGGGTAGAGATGTAGAGTCGATGGTACGTGACCTGGTGGAAACATCGGTTCGTATTGTAAAAGAAGAAATGGTAGTGAAAGTTCAAGATAAAGCAGAAGAGCAAGCGAATCAACGTCTTGTTGAAATTTTAGTGCCGAGTCCGGAGAAGCAATCTGGATTTAAAAATCCATTAGAGATGCTTTTTGGAGGCGCTCAAAATTCGAATCAAACGTCTGATACACAAGAAGATGTTGAAATCGAAAAGAAACGTCAAGATGTGGAGAGAAAGCTTGCTGCAGGGCTTCTTGAAGAAGAAATTGTATCGATTGAAGTGACTGAACAACAGTCTTCCATGTTTGATATGTTACAAGGAACTGGCATGGAACAAATGGGAATGAATTTCCAAGATGCGCTAGGAAGTTTTATGCCGAAAAAAACGAAAAAACGTAAACTTTCTGTAAAAGAAGCAAGAAAACTCTTGACAAATGAAGAGGCACAGCGCTTAATTGATATGGATGAAGTTACACAAGAGGCTGTTTATCGTGCTGAACAGCTCGGGATTATTTTTATTGATGAAATTGACAAAATTGCTGGTAAGCAGTCGAATAGCGTAGATGTATCACGTGAAGGTGTGCAACGTGACATTTTGCCAATTGTAGAAGGATCGAATGTTGCGACAAAATACGGATCAGTAAAAACGGATTATATTTTATTCGTTGCAGCTGGAGCGTTCCATATGTCTAAACCGTCGGATTTAATTCCGGAATTGCAAGGGAGATTTCCGATTCGAGTAGAATTAACAAAATTATCGACAGACGATTTTGTTAAAATATTAATCGAGCCTGACAATGCGTTAATTAAACAATATATGGCATTATTAGCGACTGAAGGTATAGAAATTGAATTTTCAGACGAAGCTATTCGTAAGATTGCTGAGATTGCTTATCAAGTTAATCAGGATACAGATAATATTGGAGCAAGAAGACTTCATACGATTATGGAGAAGCTCCTTGAAGATTTATCGTTTGAAGCATCTGAAATTACGTTAGAGAAAATAACGATAACACCTCAATACGTTGAGGAGAAATTAGCAACAATTGCTAAAAATAAAGATGTGAGCCAGTTTATTTTGTAATAGTGTCATCAGGTGACTCGCCCTAGTTTCCAAGTGATGAAAAAATATGTGAGTAACATGTAGGAGGAACTTTTGAAATGGAATTATTAGCAAAAACGAGAAAATTAAATGCGTTATTACAGAGCGCAGCAGGGAAGCCTGTAAACTTTAGAGAAATGTCTGACACAATGTGTGAAGTAATCGAAGCAAACGTATTCGTAGTTAGCCGTCGTGGTAAATTACTAGGTTATGCAATTCACCAACAAATCGAAAACGAACGCATGAAGCAAATGCTTGCAGAACGTCAATTCCCAGAAGAATATACACAAAGCTTATTCAACATTACAGAAACATCTTCAAACTTAGATGTGAACAGTGCTTACACAGCATTCCCAGTAGAAAACAGAGAATTATTTGGTCAAGGTTTAACTACAATCGTACCAATCGTTGGTGGCGGTGAGCGTCTAGGTACATTAGTATTAGCTCGTCTTGGTCAAGAGTTCTTAGATGATGATTTAATCCTTGCTGAGTACAGCTCAACTGTTGTTGGTATGGAAATCTTGCGTGAAAAAGCAGAAGAAATTGAAGAGGAAGCACGTAGTAAAGCTGTTGTTCAAATGGCGATCAGCTCATTATCTTACAGTGAGTTAGAAGCAATTGAGCACATCTTCGAAGAATTAAATGGAACAGAAGGTTTACTTGTTGCAAGTAAAATTGCTGATCGCGTAGGAATTACTCGTTCTGTAATCGTAAATGCACTACGTAAATTAGAAAGTGCTGGTGTTATTGAGTCTCGTTCTTTAGGTATGAAAGGAACATACATTAAAGTGCTAAACGACAAGTTTCTACAGGAACTTGCTAAATTAAAAACAAACTAATTTATAAAAAACTCTCCTCGATTGAGGAGAGTTTTTTTGTGCAATGTATAGATGGTGCTTGTGAAAAGTGTCATAAGCGTGTTTTCTGGGAAAACTATTAATTGTATTTACTTTTTTGCTTAAAAGAAATGAAGGTTGGTAATACTAGAATTCGAGTATGAACAAAGAAAGTTTTACATTGTTCGCATTTTCGACTTGATTGAAATATTTCAGTATGATATAGTAAGCAGTGGTGTCAGTACAAAGTACACACGTTTACTGATTTAAGTGTTGGTGCTACGTTTGTAGTTTCGCTTAGAGATGAAGTAAACGGAGGATATCAAAAACCATTTAGGAGGAACTATATTATGTCAGTAATTTCTATGAAGCAATTGCTTGAAGCTGGTGTTCATTTCGGACATCAAACTCGTCGTTGGAACCCAAAAATGAAGCGTTACATTTTCACAGAGCGTAACGGTATCTACATCATCGACTTACAAAAAACTGTGAAAAAAGTTGAGGAAGCTTACAGAACGATGCGCGACATCGCTGCTGAAGGCGGAGACATCTTATTCGTAGGTACTAAAAAACAAGCACAAGAAGCTATTAAAGAAGAAGCAACTCGTGCTGGTATGTACTTCGTTAACCAACGTTGGTTAGGCGGAACTTTAACAAACTTCCAAACAATCCAAAAGCGTATCAAGCGTCTTAAAGACATCGAAAGAATGCAAGAAGATGGTACTTTCGAAGTACTTCCTAAGAAAGAAGTTGTTCAACTTAAAAAAGAGTTAGAGCGTCTTGAGAAATTCTTAGGCGGTATTAAAGATATGAAAGGTCTTCCAAGTGCATTATTCGTAGTAGACCCTCGTAAAGAGCGTATTGCAGTTGCTGAAGCACGCAAATTACACATTCCAATCATCGGTATCGTTGATACAAACTGTGATCCGGACGAAATCGATCACGTTATCCCAGCAAACGATGATGCAATTCGTGCTGTAAAACTTCTTACATCTAAAATGGCAGACGCGATCCTTGAAGCAAAACAAGGTGAAGAAACTGTTACTGCGTAACAAAGTTGGAAAGGTGATAAGGGGTTCGGCCTTTTATCACCTTTTTTAAGGTATAAACACCTTTATAAAAGGTATAAATACATATTTTAGGAGGATGAAAAGTATGGCAATCACTGCTCAAATGGTAAAAGAATTACGTGAAAAAACTGGCGCAGGTATGATGGACTGCAAAAAAGCTTTAACAGAAACTAACGGCGACATGGAGAAGGCAATTGACTTCTTACGTGAAAAAGGTATTGCGAAAGCTGCTAAAAAAGCAGACCGCATTGCTGCTGAAGGTTTAACTTTCATCGAAACAAACGGTAATGACGCTTTAATCTTAGAATTAAACTCTGAAACTGATTTCGTTGCGAAAAACGAAGGTTTCCAAACACTAATTAAAGAATTAGCTGCTCACTTATTAACTAACAAACCAGCTAACGTTGAAGAAGCTATGGCTCAAACAATGGAAAACGGTAAAAAAGTTGAAGAGCACATCAACGAAGCAATCGCTAAAATTGGTGAAAAACTTACACTACGTCGTTTCGAAATCGTATCAAAAACTGATGCAGATGCATTCGGCGCTTACCTACACATGGGTGGACGTATTGGTGTATTAACAGTTCTTGAAGGTTCTACTGATGAAGCTGCTGCTAAAGATGTTGCAATGCACATCGCTGCAGTTAACCCTAAATACATCGACCGCGATGCTGTAACAGCTGAAGAAGTTGAGCATGAGCGTCAAGTATTAACACAACAAGCATTAAACGAAGGCAAGCCTGAGAAAATCGTTGCGAAAATGGTTGAAGGCCGTTTAGGCAAATTCTTCGAAGAGATTTGCTTACTTGACCAAGCATTCGTTAAAAACCCTGATATGAAAGTTCGTCAGTTCGTTGAGTCTAAAGGCGGAACATTAAAAGGATTCGTTCGCTACGCTGTTGGTGAAGGTATCGAAAAACGCGAAGACAACTTTGCTGAAGAAGTAATGAACCAAGTAAAAGGTAGTAACTAATACAGATTAGGGAACACATTGTGTTCCCTTTTTTAAAATAAAGATGTAAGCAATTGGAGGTTCATTATGAGTAAACCGAAATATAATCGTGTCGTTTTAAAGCTAAGTGGAGAAGCTTTAGCTGGAGAGCAAGGATTTGGAATTAACCCAACTGTTATTAAGTCAGTTGCGGAACAAGTAAAAGAAATTGCAGAACTTGATGTAGAGGTTGCTGTTGTTGTTGGTGGCGGTAACATTTGGCGTGGGAAAATTGGAAGTGAAATGGGCATGGATCGTGCAGGGGCAGATTACATGGGCATGTTAGCGACAGTTATGAATTCATTAGCTCTTCAAGATAGCTTGGAGAATATCGGAATTCAAACTCGTGTACAAACTTCAATTGAGATGCGTCAAGTTGCAGAACCTTACATTCGTCGTAAAGCAGTTCGTCACTTAGAGAAAAAACGTGTTGTTATCTTTGCAGCAGGTACAGGTAACCCATACTTCTCTACAGATACAACAGCAGCATTACGTGCGGCAGAAATTGAAGCAGATGTAATTTTAATGGCGAAAAACAATGTGGATGGTGTATATAATGCGGATCCATCTATTGATCCAACAGCTACGAAATACGAAACGCTTACTTACTTAGACGTATTAAAAGAAGGTTTAGGTGTAATGGATTCTACAGCTTCTTCTCTATGTATGGATAATGATATTCCATTAATTGTATTCTCAGTTATGGAAAAAGGTAATATTAAACGTGCCGTTTTAGGCGAAAATATCGGAACAGTGGTAAGGGGGAAATAAATATGGGACAACAAGTATTGAAGTCTTCAAATGAAAAAATGGAAAAAGCAGTTGCTGCTTATTCTCGTGAATTAGCAACAGTTCGTGCTGGCCGTGCAAACGCGTCTGTATTAGATAAGGTACAAGTTGATTACTATGGTGCACCAACACCAGTTGTGCAATTAGCGAACATTACAGTTCCAGAAGCGCGTTTACTAGTAATTCAACCTTATGATAAAACTTCTATCGGTGATATTGAAAAAGCAATTTTAAAAGCAGATTTAGGCTTAAACCCTTCTAATGATGGAACTGTAATTCGTATTGCATTCCCTGCATTAACAGAAGAGCGTCGTCGTGATCTTGTAAAAGTTGTGAAAAAATATGCTGAAGAAGCAAAAGTTGCTGTTCGTAACGTACGTCGTGACGGAAATGATGATCTTAAGAAGCTTGAAAAAGCTGGCGAGATTACAGAAGATGATTTAAGAGGATATACTGAAGATATCCAAAAAGAAACAGATAAATATATTGCAAAAGTTGACGAAATCGCAAAAAACAAAGAAAAAGAAATCATGGAAGTGTAATAGCGATAACTTCGCAAATATGACCCTCTTCTTAAGGGGGTCTTTTTACACTTTTAGGCATACGTCTGCTTGCTGGAGGGTATGAATGATGTTTAAAAACTTTCCTTTTTTTAAAGGTAAAAAGGACACATCGTTTGATCATCTCGTTGAAGAAGTGAAAAAAGGATATATCCCAGAACATATTGCCATCATTATGGATGGGAATGGAAGATGGGCAAAGAGGAGAGCAATGCCTCGTATTGCGGGACATCATGAAGGTATGCAAGTTGTAAAGAAAATTACAAAATTTGCAAGTAAACTTAATGTGAAAGTGTTAACTCTCTATGCTTTTTCAACTGAGAACTGGAAAAGACCGAAAAAGGAAGTTGATTATTTAATGAAGCTTCCAGAAGAATTTCTAGGTACATTTTTACCAGAATTGATTGAAGAAAACGTACAAGTCCGAGTAATAGGGCAAAAAGATCGTCTTCCTACGCATACACGCAGAGCGATGGAGAAAGCCATGGAAGATACGAAAGAGAATACGGGATTAATTCTTAATTTCGCGTTAAACTATGGGAGTCGAGATGAAATCGTTTCTGCTGTGCAACATATGATGAAAGATAATGAGGAAGGAAAAATTCGTTCTGAAGAGGTAAGTGAAGAAATGCTTTCCTCCTACTTAATGACGAGTTCTTTACCTGATCCAGAGTTGTTAATCCGAACAAGCGGAGAGCTACGTATTAGTAATTTCATGTTGTGGCAAATTGCATATTCGGAGTTTTGGTTTACAGACGTGTATTGGCCAGACTTCAAAGAAGAACATTTGCTAAATGCGATTACTGACTTTCAACATAGAGGGCGCAGATTCGGAGGCGTGTAGAAAGAGAGGGTTTGGTAGTGAAACAGAGAATTATTACTGGAGTGGTTGCTGCCGCGCTATTCATTCCCATCGTAATATACGGTGGCGTGCCTTTTACGGTTTTAGTGTATGCACTTGCTTCTATAGGTTTATATGAATTAATTCGTATGAATAAGCTTACGCTTATTTCAGTACCGACAGTTTTAGCTGCAGTATTATTGTGGATTCTTTTAATTCCAAGTAGTGCATCAGAACTGTTTACATGGATTGGATTAGGTAAATTGGAAATCACATTTGTGATTGTTTTATTACTTTTATCATATACAGTCCTTTCTAAGAATACATTTACTTTTGATAATGCTTCATTTTTACTGATGGCAACGACATATGTGGCAATGGGATTCTTATATTTAAATGAAACGAGAATATTAGGAATTAAATATGTATTTTGCGCATTATTTGTTATATGGGCTACTGATTCAGGCGCATATTTCGTAGGAAAAGCATTGGGCAAGAGAAAATTGTGGCCAGAAATTAGTCCAAATAAAACGATTGAAGGTTCATTAGGTGGCATCGTTTGTGGAATTATTGTGGCACTTGTTTACAATGTGTTCTTCCCAGTCGAATCGAATGTAGTAATTTTAATTGTGCTGACAATTATCATTTCTATTTTTGGACAAATTGGTGATTTGGTACAATCTGCATTTAAACGTCATTATGGCGTAAAAGATTCAGGTACAATTTTACCTGGGCATGGTGGTATATTAGACCGAACAGATAGTTGGTTATTCGTTTTACCAATTCTCTACTTCTTATTACAATACAATTAATAAATGAACGAGGGGTTGGAGTCATGAAAAACATTAGTTTATTAGGTGCAAGCGGATCAATTGGTACACAAACTTTAGATGTATTACGCTCGCACCCAGACCAATTCCGTCTCGTTGCTTTTTCTGTAGGGAAAAATATTGACTACGCAGTAAAGGTAATTCAAGAATTTTCTCCGCAAATCGTCTCTGTGCAAAGAGAGGAAGATGTTTTAAAATTACAATCTGTTTCTGGTAATACAAAAATTGTATATGGTAGTGAAGGACTTTTAGAAGTAGCATTACATCCAGATGCGGAGATTGTAGTAAATGCTGTTGTAGGTAGCGTAGGGTTGTTACCAACACTTCGTGCAATCGAGGCGAAAAAAACAATTGGAATTGCAAATAAAGAAACGTTAGTAACTGCAGGACATCTTGTAATGGAAGCAGCACGAAAACATAATGTTTCGTTACTTCCAGTAGATAGTGAACATTCGGCTATTTTTCAATGCTTGAATGGTGAAAATGAAAAAAGAATTTCTCGTCTTATTATAACGGCTTCTGGTGGAAGTTTCCGTGATAAAACGAGGGATGAATTGCATCATGTGACCGTAGAAGATGCGCTTCGACATCCAAACTGGTCAATGGGTTCGAAAATTACAATTGATTCTGCTACAATGATGAATAAGGGACTAGAAGTAATTGAAGCACATTGGCTTTTTGGTATCCCTTATGAGCAAATCGATGTTGTTTTACATAAAGAAAGTATTATCCATTCTATGGTTGAATTTGAAGATCGTAGTGTAATGGCGCAGCTTGGTTCACCTGATATGCGAGTACCAATTCAATACGCACTTACATATCCTGATAGATTGCCTCTTTCAGACACAAAACAGTTAAACTTATGGGAAATAGGGACGTTGCATTTTGAGAAAATGGACCAAGAACGATTCCGTTGTTTACGTTTTGCGTATGAAGCTGGAAAAGCAGGTGGAAGTATGCCAGCTGTAATGAACGCAGCGAATGAAGTAGCTGTTGAAGCCTTTTTACAAAAGAGAATTGGTTTCTTAACAGTGGAAGACCTCATTGAAAAAGCAATGAACCATCACAATGTCATTGCACGACCGAGCTTAGAGGAAATTTTGGAAATTGATGCGGCCACAAGACGGTTTGTGATGGAACAAATTTAGCAAAGGTGGTTATGGAATTGAATACAGCGATTGCCTTTATATTAATTTTCGGTGCACTCGTATTTTTCCATGAGCTAGGGCATCTATATTTCGCAAAAAGAGCAGGTATTTTATGCCGCGAGTTTGCGATTGGTTTTGGTCCGAAAATATTCTCATTTGAAAAGAATGAAACGGTGTATACGATTCGATTACTGCCCCTTGGTGGCTATGTAAGAATGGCTGGCGAGGATGCGGACACAGTTGAGTTAAAGCCTGGGAAAAAGGTTGGCCTTGTATTAAATGAAAAAGACGAAGTTGTGAAATTAGTTTTTGATGGATATGAAAAGTATCCAAATGTTCGTGTTATTGAAGTCGAACAAGCTGATTTGGAGCATAATTTAACAATTTCGGGCTATGAAGAGTACGAGGAAGAGCTTCAAACGTTCCGAGTGAATGAAAAGGCTCGTATTATTACTGCGGGGGAAGAAATTCAAATTGCTCCGTATAATAGACAATTTGGCTCGAAAAAACTAGGGCAACGCGCTTTAACAATCTTTGCGGGTCCTGCAATGAACTTCATTTTAGCATTTGTTATTTTTGTGATTCTTGGATTTGTACAAGGGGTTCCTATTGACAAACCAATGGTCGGAAAAGTGATGGATAACAGTGCAGCACAGCAAGCTGGATTGAAAGAGAATGATACAATTCAAGCTATTGATGGGAAAAACACAAGTACATGGAAAGATGTTGTTACTATTGTACGTGAAAACCCAAATAAAGAAATTACGTTACAAGTAAAGCGTGATAATGAACAGTTTAATGTGAAAGTAACGCCAACACTCGATAAAGAAGGAAAAGACGAAGTTGGTAGAATCGGTGTTTATTCTCCTGTAGAGAAAACAGTAATGGGTTCTATTAAATCAGGATTTGAACAAACGTACCAATGGACGAAACTAATTTTTGAATCTCTTGTTAAATTAGTAACTGGTCAATTTTCTATTAATGAGTTGTCAGGTCCAGTAGGAATTTATAATCTAACAGATCAAGTTGTAGATTATGGGTTTACGCGTGTACTAAGTTTAGCTGCAGTTCTAAGCATTAATCTTGGTTTATTTAATTTATTACCAGTTCCTGCTTTAGATGGTGGCCGTTTATTCTTCTTCTTAATTGAAGCGTTACGAGGGAAACCAATTGACCGCCAAAAAGAAGGAATGGTTCACTTTATTGGTTTTGCATTATTAATGTTACTTATGTTAGTTGTAACTTGGAATGACATTCGTAAGTTTTTCTTGTAAAATAAAGTGAAACTTATAATGAAATAGAGCTCGTAGAATAAAATCCCTCACCTAACTCGAGGTGAGGGGTTTTACTGCGTGTAAGAGTAAAATGAAGAGGTGCAAATAAATGAAACAAAGTATGGTATTCAGTCCTACATTACGTGAAGTTCCAGCTGATGCTGAAATTAAGAGTCATCAGCTATTACTTCGTGCAGGTTTTATGCGTCAAAATGCTTCTGGTATTTATAGCTTTCTACCATTTGGATTAAAAGTATTACACAAAGTAGAACGTATCGTTCGAGAAGAAATGGAGCGCGCAGGAGCTGTAGAATTATTAATGCCAGCTATGCAAGCTGCAGAATTATGGCAAGAATCAGGTCGCTGGTATTCTTACGGATCTGAATTAATGCGTATGAAAGATCGTAACGCTCGTGAATTCGCATTAGGAGCGACACATGAGGAAGTAATTACGGACCTTGTGCGTGATGAAGTGAAATCATATAAAAAATTACCGTTAACATTATACCAAATTCAAACAAAATTCCGTGATGAGCAAAGACCTCGTTTCGGCTTATTACGTGGAAGAGAGTTTCTAATGAAAGATGCATACTCTTTCCATGCTACACAAGAGAGCTTAGATGAAGTATACGATCGCTTATATAAAGCATACTCTAACATTTTTGCTCGCTGTGGCTTGAATTTCCGTGCAGTTATTGCTGATTCTGGAGCAATGGGCGGAAAAGATACACATGAATTTATGGTATTATCTGAAGTTGGTGAAGATACAATTGCATACTCTGACACATCTGATTATGCAGCAAACATCGAAATGGCTCCTGTTGTAGCTACGTATACGAAGAGTGACGAAGCCGAAAAAGCACTTAAAAAAGTAGCAACACCAGACCAAAAAGCAATTGAAGAAGTATCTGCATTCTTAAACATTGCAGCTGACAAGTGCATTAAGTCTATGGTATTTAAAGTAGATGAGAAATTAGTAGTTGTACTTGTTCGTGGTGATCACGAAGTAAACGATGTGAAAGTGAAAAATGTATACGGCGCTTCAGTTGTTGAGCTTGCTTCTCATGAAGAAGTAAAAGCATTATTAAATTGTGAAGTTGGTTCATTAGGACCGATTAATGTAACAGGTGATATCGAAATTATTGCTGATCATGCTGTAGCATCAATTGTTAACGGATGTTCAGGAGCGAATGAAGAAGGATTCCATTATGTAAATGTAAATCCAGAACGTGACTTTAAAGTAAATCAATATACAGATTTACGCTTCATTCAAGAAGGAGACCAATCTCCAGATGGAAACGGAACAATTCTTTTCGCACGCGGAATTGAAGTTGGTCATGTATTCAAATTAGGAACTCGTTATAGTGAAGCAATGAACGCAACATTCCTAGATGAAAACGGAAAAACACAACCACTTATTATGGGTTGTTACGGTATCGGTGTATCTCGTACAGTTGCAGCAATTGCAGAGCAGTTTAACGATGAGAACGGCTTAGTTTGGCCAAAAGCTGTAGCACCGTTCCATGTGCATGTAATTCCAGTAAATATGAAATCTGATGCACAACGTGAAATGGGTGAAAATATCTACAACTCATTACAAGAACAAGGCTATGAAGTGTTATTAGACGATCGTGCAGAACGTGCAGGTGTTAAATTTGCAGATGCAGATTTATTCGGTCTTCCAGTTCGTGTTACAGTCGGTAAAAAAGCAGACGAAGGTATTGTAGAAGTGAAAGTACGTGCTACAGGTGAGTCTGAAGAAGTAAAAGTAGAAGAACTTCAAACATATATTGCAAATATTTTAAAATAAGAAGAGGTACCTCGTAATGGGGTACCTTCTCTTTCTTTGTAAACGTATTTTGTAAAAGAAGAAGTGAGAAATCTTTCTTTGTGGTACGTTTCAATTTATAATAGCAAATGGAAGGAGAGTGCTTATGTCTTTAACAAATGAACAACAAGAGCGATTTCAAATTTTGCTCCAGCAGTTGCAAATACCAGACGACCTTATAAATCAATATTTACAAGGCGGTGGTATTGAAAGGCTCGTTATTGATAAAGCGAATAAGAGTTGGCATTTTGATTTACAAGTGCCACGTATTTTGCCTACAGAATTATATGAATTGCTAGAAACAAAGCTTAAGCAATCATTTTCTCATATTGCAAGAACAACATTTGCATTAGAAACAGAGAATAAACAATTTACAGAAGAAGAAGTGAGGGCGTATTGGCCGCTTTGTACGGAACGAATTACATTTTCACCTATGTTCGCATACTTAAAGAAGCAGCTTCCACAGGTGAATGGAGTGAAGTTGCTAATAAATGTGAATAACGAGCTGGAGTCTACTGCTTTAAAGAAAAACGTTGCGAAACCAGTAGGGGATCAATACGAAGTTTTTGGATTCCCGCGTTTTCAGTTAGACACACATATACAGCAAAATACAGAAGAAATGCAAAAGTTTCGTGAACAAACGCAGCAAGAAGACCGCGAGCGTGTTATACAAGCTATGGAAGAAATGGCGAAGAAGCAAGCTGAAGAAAGCAGCGTTGTGTATGAAGGACCGATTACACTCGGGTATCTTATTAAGCCAGATGAAGAGATTACACCAATGCGAGAAATTCAAGATGAAGAAAGAAGAAAAACGGTTCAAGGATATGTCTTCCATGTAGAAACAAAAGAGCTTCGTAGTGGACGTACGTTATTAACTTTAAAAATAACGGATTATACGGATTCTATTATGATCAAAATGTTCTCGCGTGACAAAGAAGATATTCCAATGCTGCAATCCTTGAAAAAAGGAATGTGGGTGAAAGCGCGTGGTTCTGTTCAAAACGATACATTTGTTCGAGATTTAGTAATGATTGCAAATGATATTAATGAAATAACAGGACCGTCTCGTAAAGATAAAGCGCCAGAAGGCGAAAAACGAGTAGAGCTTCATCTCCATACTCCGATGAGTCAAATGGACGCTGTCACTCCAGTTTCTAAGCTTGTTGCTCAAGCTGGTAAATGGGGACATGAGGCTATTGCGGTGACAGACCATGCCGTGGCTCAGTCTTTCCCAGAGGCGTATTCTGCGGGGAAAAAGGCTGGAGTTAAAGTTATATATGGTGTAGAAGCAAATCTAGTTAATGATGGTGTACCGATAGCGTATAATGAAGCGCATCGTTTACTTGCAGAGGAAACGTATGTTGTTTTCGACGTTGAGACGACAGGTTTATCAGCTGTATACGATACAGTCATTGAGTTGGCTGCCGTAAAAGTAAAGGGTGGCGAAATTATTGATCGCTTTGAATCTTTCGCAAATCCACATCAACCATTATCAGCGACGATTATTGAATTGACAGGTATTACAGATGATATGTTAACTGATGCACCTGAAGTGGACGAAGTGTTTAAAAAGTTTGAGGAATGGATGGGCGATCATACACTTGTTGCCCATAACGCGAGCTTCGATATGGGCTTTATTAACGTAGGTTTTAAAAAGGCTGGGTTAGAAAAAACGAATAACCCCGTTATTGATACGTTAGAACTTGCACGATTCTTATTCCCAGAAATGAAAAATCATCGATTAAATACGATGTGTAAAAAACTTGATATTGAATTAACACAACATCACCGTGCGATTTATGATACAGAAGCGACGGGATATTTACTTGTGAAAATGTTGAAAGACGTAATTGAAAAGGGATTTGAATATCACGATCAATTAAATGATAGCATGGGACAAGGGGATGCGTATAAGCGTGGCCGTCCAAGTCATATGACGTTACTTGCCACATCAGATGTTGGATTGAAAAATTTATATAAACTTGTTTCATATTCTCACCTTAATTACTTTTACCGTGTACCACGTGTGCCGAGGTCACTATTAAAAAAATACCGTGAAGGAATTTTAGTAGGAACGGCTTGTGATAAAGGTGAAGTGTTCGAGGCAATGATGCAAAAGGCACCTGAAGAGGTAGAAGAAATTGCCCAGTTCTATGACTACATTGAAGTAATGCCTCCAGAGGTGTTACGTCATTTAGTAGAACGTGAGCTTGTTCGAGACGAAGGTCAATTAAAAACAATCATTTCTAACTTAGTAAAACTAGGTGAGACGTTAGATAAACCAGTTGTTGCTACAGGAAACGTGCATTATTTAGACCCTGAGGATGCAATGTATCGTAAAATTTTAGTCAGTTCGCAGGGCGGAGCCAATCCGTTAAATCGACATTCATTACCGCCAGTACATTTCCGTACAACTGATGAAATGTTAGAATGTTTTTCATTCTTAGGTGAAGACAAAGCGAAAGAAGTTGTTGTAACAAATACACAAAAGATTGCGTCATTAATTGGTGATGTGCATCCAGTAAAAGACGATCTATACACACCGAAAATTGAAGGTGCTGATGATGAAACGCGTGATATGAGTTATAAAATGGCGCGTAGCATTTATGGTGAAGAGCTACCGGAAATTGTAGAAGCACGTTTAGAAAAAGAATTAAAAAGTATTATTGGGCATGGATTCGCCGTAATTTATTTAATTTCACATAAGCTTGTGAAAAAATCGTTAGTAGACGGATATCTAGTAGGTTCGCGTGGATCGGTAGGGTCATCATTTGTTGCAACGATGATGGAAATTACAGAAGTAAACCCATTACCACCACACTATGTATGTCCGAAGTGTAAGCAATCAGAATTCTTTAATGATGGTTCTGTAGGTTCTGGTTTTGACTTACCAGATAAAGAATGTCCTGCTTGTAATATTCCGTATGTAAAAGATGGACATGACATTCCGTTCGAAACGTTCCTTGGATTTAAAGGAGATAAGGTACCCGATATCGATTTGAACTTCTCCGGGGAGTACCAACCACGTGCCCATAACTATACGAAAGTACTGTTCGGTGAAGACTATGTATATCGTGCAGGAACGATTGGTACAGTTGCGGAAAAAACTGCTTACGGATATGTAAAAGGTTATGCAAATGATCATAACTTAACGATTCGAAATGCAGAGATTGATCGCTTAGTAGCAGGATGTACCGGTGTAAAACGTACAACTGGACAGCATCCAGGCGGTATTATCGTTGTGCCAGATTACATGGATATCTTTGATTTCTCACCAATACAGTATCCAGCAGATTCAATTGGTGCTGAATGGAGAACAACGCATTTTGATTTCCACTCGATTCATGATAATTTATTGAAACTTGATATACTCGGACACGATGATCCGACCGTTATTCGTATGTTACAAGATTTAAGTGGTATTGATCCGAAAACAATCCCAACGGATGATCCAGAAGTAATGAAAATTTTCTCAGGTCCAGAATCGCTAGGCGTAACGGAAGAACAAATTAACTGTAAAACAGGTACACTTGGTATACCAGAATTCGGTACGAAATTCGTAAGACAGATGTTAGAAGAGACAAAACCAACGACATTCTCAGAGTTAGTCCAAATTTCTGGACTATCACATGGTACGGACGTATGGCTTGGTAATGCAAACGAGTTAATTTATAACGGTACATGTACGCTGAGCGAAGTTATCGGTTGTCGTGATGACATCATGGTATATTTAATCTATCAAGGTCTAGATCCATCATTAGCCTTCAAAATCATGGAGTCGGTACGTAAAGGTAAAGGTGTACCGGAAGAATGGGAAGACGACATGAAAAGTAATAATGTACCAGGTTGGTATATTGATTCATGTAAGAAAATCAAGTATATGTTCCCTAAAGCCCATGCGGCTGCTTACGTGCTTATGGCTGTACGTATCGCATACTTTAAAGTACATTTTGCACTGTTATTCTATGCGGCATATTTTACAGTTCGAGCAGATGACTTTGACGTAGAAGCAATGGCGAAAGGTTCAGCATCTATACGTGCAAGAATTGATGAAATTGCGCAAAAAGGTTTAGATGCAGCGCCGAAAGAGAAGAGTTTATTAACGGTATTAGAAATGACACTTGAAATGTGTGAGCGTGGATACTCATTCCAAAAGGTTGATTTGTATCGTTCGCATGCAACAGACTTTATTATTGATGGAGACTCATTAATCCCTCCATTTAATGCGGTACCTGGTCTTGGTACAAACGCAGCTTTAAGTATTGTAGAAGCACGCAAAAATGGAGACTTCTTATCAAAAGAGGACTTGCAGCAGCGTAGTAAGGTTTCGAAAACAATTATTGAGTATTTAGATAGTCAAGGTTGTTTAGGAGATTTACCGGATCAAAACCAGTTATCACTGTTCTAGTAGGTAGGAAAAGTCTTTGCAAATCAACATTTCCTATGATATACTATTAACCGAGATAACCATGTCATGTATATTGTGTAAAGAAAAGAGTGGGGAAACCCACTCTTTCGTGTTACTATCTATGTTTTCTCTACGTAGATAGGTAAAAGATTTCTGTCGTATATACATATTTTGTTACAAGTTTTACTTCTTAAATTTGGTAATACTAAGACAGATAATCCCTGCTGAACAGCAGGGGCTTTTGTTAGCTAACGAGAAAGAATAAGATAGACCGTTTTTAAAGTGGCGGGGTCTTCTTCTTTTAAATGGTACATGACGGCAGGAAGGAGGCTGTTTATGGATAAGAAAGTCACAGAAGTTGTAGAAGCATTTGCGCAGCCGATCGTTGAAGAGTTAAATCTTGAACTTGTAGATGTAGAGTATGTGAAAGAAGGACAAGACTGGTTCTTACGCGTATTCATCGATTCTGAAAAGGGAGTCGACATTGAAGAATGCGGTGCGGTAAGTGAACGTTTAAGCGAAGCTTTAGATAAAGAGGATCCAATTCCTCATCTTTACTTTTTGGATGTATCATCTCCTGGAGCGGAACGCCCATTAAAGAAAGAAAAAGACTTCCAGCAAGCGGTAGGAAAACAAGTGGCAATTAAAACATATGAGCCGATTGATGGTGAAAAGATGTTTGAAGGAAAACTGCTTTCTTACGATGGTACAACAATAACATTATTATTAACAATTAAAACACGTAAAAAAGAAATCCAAATTTCGATGGATAAAGTCGCAAATGCGCGACTTGCTGTTACGTTTTAGTTAGAAGGGGGATCTTCATGAGCACTGAGTTATTAGATGCTTTGCTCGTATTAGAATCTGAAAAAGGCATTAGCAAAGACATTATTATTGATGCGATTGAAGCAGCTTTAATCTCTGCTTATAAGCGCAATTTTAATCAAGCACAAAACGTTCGTGTGAGCTTTAACCCAGAAGTGGGAACAATTCAAGTTTTAGCACGTAAAGACGTAGTAGACAATGTGTTTGATCCACGTCTTGAAATTTCTGTAGAGGAAGCAAGACAAATTAATCCAAACTACCAAGATGGTGACGTATTAGAAATTGAAGTAACACCAAAAGACTTTGGTCGTATTGCAGCACAAACTGCAAAACAAGTTGTCACACAACGAGTGCGTGAAGCAGAGCGCGGTGTTATTTACTCTGAGTTTAGTGACCGTGAAGAAGATATTATGGTAGGTATTGTACAACGTCAAGATGCTCGTTTCATCTATGTAAGCTTAGGGAAAGTAGAAGCTTTATTACCTGTAAGTGAGCAAATGCCTAATGAGCAATACAAACCACATGATCGTATTCGCGTATTCATTACGAAAGTAGAAAAAACGACAAAAGGACCACAAATTTACGTATCACGTACACATCCTGGTCTTTTAAAACGTTTATTCGAAATGGAAGTTCCTGAAATCTATGATGGAACTGTAGAAATTCGTTCTGTAGCACGTGAAGCTGGCGATCGCTCTAAGATCTCTGTATATGCAGAGAACACTGATGTTGATCCAGTTGGTTCTTGTGTAGGACCAAAAGGGCAACGTGTACAACGCATTGTAGACGAATTAAAAGGTGAAAAAATTGACATCGTCCGCTGGTCAAATGATCCAGTTGAATATGTTGCAAATGCATTAAGCCCATCACAAGTTGTTAAAGTACTTGTAGATGAAGAAGAAAAAGCGACAACAGTAGTTGTTCCAGACCACCAATTATCATTAGCTATCGGTAAGCGTGGACAAAATGCACGTCTTGCAGCTAAATTAACAGGCTGGAAAATTGATATTAAGAGTGAGTCTGATGCGAAACAACTTGGTATTGTAACAGAAGAAGATAGCGTAATCGCATTTGGATTCGATTCAGTGGAAGACGAAATCGAATAGAGGTGATGAGTATGAGCAATCGAAAAGTTCCGTTACGAAAATGTGTTGCAACGCAAGAAATGAAATCAAAACGAGAGCTCGTTCGCATTGTTCGTTCCAAAGAGGGAGAAGTGTCCATTGATTTAACTGGGAAAAAATCAGGACGAGGTGCTTACTTGTCGAAGGACAAGGAGAGCATTCTTCAAGCTCAAAAGAAAAATGTTTTGGAACATCATCTAAAAGCGAAAATCGACGGTTCTTTATATGAAGAGCTTCTTGAGCTTGTTGAGAAGGAGTCGAAATAAGTGTCCGATTGGAAATCGTTTTTAGGACTAGCAAACCGGGCTCGGAAAATTATTTCGGGTGAAGAACTCGTTTTAAAAGAAGTACGAAGTGGCAAAGCAAAACTTGTATTGCTATCTGAAGATGCGTCAGTAAATACTACAAAACGCATCACAGATAAAACTACGTACTACAACGTACCAATGAGAAAGGTCGAAAATCGACAACAATTAGGGCATGCGATTGGGAGAGATGAGCGAGTCGTTGTAGCTGTGTTAGATGTAGGCTTTGCGAAAAAGCTGCGTAGCATGCTCGATACAAATTACCGGGGGTGAAGGTATGAGTAAAATTCGAGTGCATGAATATGCAAAAAAACATAATATCTCAAGTAAAGATCTTATGACAAAACTAAAAGAAATGAATATCGAGGTTTCGAATCATATGACAATGTTAGACGATGAAGTAGTAAATAAATTAGATAATGAATATCAAACTGAAAAACCTTCTGTTGCAGATGAGTTTGAAGTAGAAGAAAAAGTTGTTCGCAGTAAAAAGAACAGCAATAAGAAAAAGAAAAAAGGCAAAGGAAACGAAGACAAACGTCAAGAGAACTTTGCTGGTAGACAACAAACTCAAATTGTAGAAACACCAGATAAAATTACTTTCTCTGGAAGCCTTACAGTAGGAGATCTTGCTAAAAAATTAAGCAAAGAGCCATCTGAAATTATTAAGAAGCTCTTCATGCTTGGAATTATGGCAACAATTAACCAAGACTTGGATAAAGATACAATTGAGTTAATTGCTAACGACTACGGTATTGAAGTAGAAGAAGAAGTAATTGTAAGCGAGACTGAGTTTGAAACATTCATTGATGAGCAAGATGATGAAGAGAACTTAAAAGAACGTCCAGCTGTAGTTACAATCATGGGACACGTTGACCATGGTAAAACAACATTACTGGATTCTATTCGTAACTCAAAAGTAACTGCAGGCGAAGCGGGTGGAATTACTCAGCATATCGGTGCATATCAAGTTGAAGTAAACGATAAGAAGATTACATTCTTAGATACACCTGGTCACGCAGCATTTACAACGATGCGTGCTCGTGGGGCACAAGTAACGGATATTACAATCCTTGTTGTTGCAGCGGATGACGGTGTTATGCCACAAACGGTTGAAGCAATTAACCATGCGAAGGCAGCAGGAGTACCAATTATTGTTGCTGTGAATAAAATGGATAAACCAGCTGCAAACCCTGATCGCGTAATGCAAGAACTAACTGAATATGAATTAGTTCCAGAAGCTTGGGGCGGAGATACTATTTTCGTACCAATTTCTGCAATTCAAGGCGAAGGCATTGACAACTTACTAGAAATGATCCTTCTTGTAAGTGAAGTAGAAGAATATAAAGCAAATCCAAACCGCTATGCAACTGGTACAGTAATCGAAGCACAGCTTGATAAAGGTAAAGGAACTATCGCGACATTACTTGTTCAAAATGGTACGCTTCGAGTTGGAGATCCAATCGTTGTTGGAACTTCATTCGGACGTGTTCGTGCAATGGTAAGTGATATTGGTCGTCGTGTAAAAGTTGCTGGTCCATCAACTCCTGTTGAAATTACTGGTTTAAACGAAGTACCACAGGCTGGAGATCGTTTCATGGCATTTGCTGATGAGAAGAAAGCTCGTCAAATTGGTGAATCACGTGCACAAGAAGCGTTAGTTGCACAACGTGGTGAGAAATCTAAATTAAGCCTTGAAGATTTATTCCAACAAATCCAAGAGGGCGATGTAAAAGAAATTAACTTAATCGTAAAAGCAGACGTACAAGGTTCTGTTGAAGCGATGGCAGCATCACTTCGTAAAATTGATGTTGAAGGCGTAAAAGTTAAAATCATTCACACTGGTGTAGGTGCGATTACAGAATCTGATATCATTTTAGCTTCTGCATCTAATGCAATTGTAATTGGATTTAACGTACGTCCAGATGTGAACGCGAAGCGTACAGCTGAATTAGAGAACGTTGATATTCGTTTACACCGTATTATTTATAAAGTAATCGAAGAGATTGAAGCAGCTATGCAAGGTATGCTTGATCCAGAATTCGAAGAAAAAGTAATCGGTCAAGCAGAAGTTCGTCAAACGTTTAAAGTAACAAAAGTTGGAACAATCGCAGGTTGTTACGTAACAGACGGTAAAATTACGCGTGATAGTGGCGTACGTATTATCCGTGACGGCGTAGTAATTTTCGAAGGACAACTTGATACGTTAAAACGTTTCAAAGACGACGTAAAAGAAGTTGCACAAAACTATGAGTGTGGTATTACAATTGAGAGATATAATGATCTTAAAGAAGGGGACATCATTGAAGCGTACATTATGGAAGAAGTGAAGCGATGATTATCGCTTCACTCTCATTCGAGTGTATGATTTACAATGTGCATTCTTTAAAAGAGAAACGTGCAATTTTACAACGTGTGTTAACTCGTGTAAAACAGCGCTATAATGTAGCTGTTTCTGAAGTTGGGCACCAAGATGTATGGCAACGTACAGAAATTGCAATTGTTTCCGTATCCTCAAATCGTGTTATCTGTGAGAAAGAAATGAATCGTGTACTTGAGTACATCGATTCATTTCCTGAAATTGAACGTACAATAACACATTTGGAATGGTATTGAATGAGGTGAAGAGTTATGAAATTACGTGCGAACCGTGTGGGCGAGCAAATGAAAAAAGAATTAGGCGACATTATCAGTCGTAAAATTAAAGACCCACGTATTGGATTTGTTACAGTAACTGATGTACAAGTGAGTGGTGATTTACAAATTGCTAAAGTATATATTTCTGTTTTAGGTGATGAAGAACAGAAAGAAAATACTTTAAAAGGTTTAGCGAAGGCAAAAGGCTTTATTCGTTCAGAAATTGGTCAACGTATTCGTCTTCGTAAAACACCAGAAATTACCTTTGAGTTTGATGAGTCTATCGGATATGGTCATCGAATTGATACACTTTTACATGAAATTAATAAAGACGGTAAACGTGAAGAATAATGGATAGACATTTGTCTATCCATTTTTTCAATGCAAAATAAGTTTTGGATATTTACTACGAGAGAATTATGATGAGGTGAACATATATGGAAGGTGTAGTATTATTACATAAGCCAAAAGGCATGACATCACATGATTGTGTATTTAAATTAAGAAAGATATTGCGAGAAAAGAGAATTGGTCATACGGGAACATTAGACCCTGATGTAACAGGAGTATTACCAATTTGCGTTGGAAGAGCAACGAAAATTGCACAATTTTTAACAAGTGAAACGAAAACATATGAAGGTGAAGTAACATTAGGGTTTTCAACGACAACCGAAGATGCTTCTGGTGAGGTTGTTGAAACGAAAAATGTAGATCGTACTATTACTCGTAAGGAAGTAGAGAAAGTTCTTGCGGAATTAACAGGCACGATTGAACAAATGCCACCAATGTTCTCGGCTGTAAAAGTAAACGGGAAAAAATTATACGAATATGCAAGAGCAGGACAAGAGGTAGAACGTCCAGTTCGTACAATTACAATTCATGAATTCGTATTACTTGATGATCGTGAAGTTTTTGAAGGAGAAAATATTTCATTCCGTTTCCGTGTAACGTGTAGTAAAGGAACATATGTAAGAACGTTAGCTGTAATGATAGGGGAGAAACTTGGTTTCCCATCACATATGTCTCACCTTGTAAGAACGGCATCTGGTGAATTTTTATTAGAAGATTGCATATCATTTGAAGAAATTGAAGAAAACGTGCAAAATGGAACAGTAGAGTCTATCTTCATTTCAATTGATGAAGCATTAAGCAAGTTTCCAAAAATGGTTGTAGATGAAAAGCAAGCAGAGAAAATAAAGAATGGTATGTTCTTAAAGAATGAATTAGAAATAACAGCACCATTTATTACAGTGTTTGATAAAAATGATCGTTGCTTAGCAATTTATGAACATCATCCGAAACATCCTGGCATGTTAAAGCCGATGAAAGTACTTGTGAATAATCAAGAACTAAAGCTATAATGAATTATTGGAAGGATTATTACAGAAAAAGGTGAATTCAAGCGTGAAACTTATTCATTTAACTCATCCACATGAACAAAATAAATTAGAATTACCACCTACTGTAATGGCATTAGGATTTTTTGATGGCATTCATTTAGGACATCAATGTGTAATTCGAACTGCGAAAAAAATAGCGGACGAACGAGGATATAAAAGTGCAGTTATGACATTTCATCCTCATCCATCTGTTGTTTTAGGGAAAAAGGATGCGCATGTGGAGTATATTACACCAATGCGCGATAAAGAAAAAATAGTCGAAAGCTTAGGAATCGATATATTATATGTGATTAAATTTGATGAATCATTTGCAGGGTTATTACCGCAACAATTTGTAGATGATTATATTATTGGTTTAAATGTAAAGCATGTAGTAGCAGGGTTTGATTATTCATATGGACGTTTAGGAAAAGGAAAGATGGAGACTTTACCATTTCATGCAAGAGGGGAGTTTACACAGACTGTGATTGAAAAAGTTGAATTTCAAGAAGAGAAAGTAAGTTCTACAGCATTACGAAAGTTAATTCGAAATGGCGAAATGGAGCAAATTCCATCTATTTTAGGTAGAGCCTATACTGTAGCGGGAACAGTTATACACGGCGACAAACGTGGGCGTCAAATTGGTTTCCCAACAGCTAATGTAGGTTTAAGTGATGAGTATTTATTGCCACCTGTAGGTGTTTATGCAGTGAGATTAAAAGTTCACGATGAATGGTACGATGGTGTATGTAATATTGGATATAAACCGACTTTTAAAGAAGATGAGCGTCAATTATCAATTGAAGTGCACTTATTTGAATTTAACAAAGATATATACGATCAAAATGTTACAGTAGAGTGGCATATGCGTATAAGAGCAGAAAAGAAATTCAACGGTATTGATGAGTTAGTTGAACAAATCGCAAAAGATAAGAAGACAGCACAAGAATATTTTATGAGCGAAAAGAATATACTTGCTTTTTCAAATGAAAAGTAGTATTCTATGTTATGTACTTTATGACAACCATTGCTTGGCATTGCGACTCACCGACGCTTGCTAGGTAATTGGGGGTTTAATTAATAGGAGGTGAAATAGGATGGCTTTAACACAAGAACGTAAAAATGAAATCATTGCACAATTTAGAACTCATGAGACTGATACTGGTTCTCCAGAGGTTCAAATTGCTGTCCTAACGGAGCAAATTAACACTCTAAACGAGCACTTACGTACTCACAAGAAAGATCATCATTCACGTCGTGGTCTATTAAAGATGGTTGGTAAACGTCGTAACTTACTAACTTACCTTCGTAATAGCGATATCACACGTTACCGTGAATTAATCACAAAGCTTGGCTTACGTCGATAGTCAAAGAAGCGGGAATATTCCCGCTTTTTTGTTAGGTAAAAATATATCTTCTACGCTTTATAGCTTACTTAATTTTAGGCAATACTAGAGGTAGAATATTGTGATATACTATCCATTTACATAGAAGAATTGAATACTTTAAATTGAGAGGGGTACTTAAATGAGTCAAGAAAAGCAAGTCTTCTCGATAGATTTAGCTGGTCGCCAGCTAACAGTTGAAACTGGTCAGCTTGCAAAACAAGCGAACGGAGCAGTATTAGTAAGATATGGCGATACAGCGGTTCTATCTACAGCAACTGCATCAAAAGAAGCAAAAAATGTAGATTTCTTCCCACTTACAGTAAACTATGAAGAGCGTTTATATGCAGTCGGAAAAATTCCTGGCGGTTTCATTAAACGTGAAGGTCGTCCAAGTGAAAAAGCAATTTTGGCAAGTCGTTTAATCGACCGTCCAATCCGTCCACTTTTCGCAGATGGTTTCCGTAACGAAGTACAAGTTGTCAGCATCGTAATGAGTGTTGATCAAGATTGTTCTTCTGAAATGGCAGCTATGTTTGGTTCTTCATTAGCGTTATCGATTTCAGATATTCCATTTGAAGGTCCAATCGCGGGTGCAACAGTTGGTCGTATTAACGGCGAATTCGTTATCAACCCAACAGTAGAACAGCAAGAACAAAGTGATATTCACCTTGTTGTAGCTGGTACGAAAGATGCAATTAACATGGTTGAAGCAGGAGCAGATCAAGTGCCTGAGGAAACAATGTTAGAAGCAATTATGTTTGGTCATGACGAAATTAAACGTCTAATTGCATTCCAAGAAGAGATTGTACAAGCTGTAGGTAAAGAGAAATCAGAAGTGAAACTTTATGAAGTTGACGCTGATCTTAACCAAGCTGTACGTGAAATGGCTGAAGAAGATATGCATTCAGCAATTCAAGTACATGAGAAACATGCACGTGAAGATGCAATTAACGAAGTGAAAAAGCGTGTTATTGAGCATTACGAAGCGCAGGAAGCTGACGCTGATACATTAGGACAAGTAAATGAGATTTTATATAAAATTGTAAAAGAAGAAGTACGTCGTCTTATTACAGTTGAAAAAATCCGCCCAGATGGCCGTAAAGGTGACGAAATCCGTCCATTAGCATCAGAGGTTGGCATTTTATCTCGTACACACGGTTCTGGTTTGTTCACTCGTGGACAAACACAAGCATTAAGTATTTGTACATTAGGTGCATTAGGCGATGTGCAAATTTTAGATGGTCTTGGTGTAGAAGAATCAAAACGCTTTATGCACCATTACAATTTCCCATCATTTAGTGTTGGTGAAACTAGACCAATGCGTGGACCAGGTCGTCGTGAAATCGGTCACGGTGCACTAGGAGAACGCGCACTTGAGCCTGTAATTCCATCTGAAAAAGATTTCCCATACACAGTACGTCTTGTATCTGAAGTTTTAGAATCAAATGGTTCTACTTCACAAGCAAGTATTTGTGGTAGTACTTTAGCAATGATGGATGCTGGTGTTCCACTTAAAGCTCCAGTTGCAGGTATTGCAATGGGTCTAGTTAAAACTGGTGAGCATTACACAATTTTATCTGATATTCAAGGTATGGAAGATCATTTAGGTGATATGGACTTTAAAGTAGCAGGTACAGCACAAGGTGTAACTGCACTACAAATGGACATTAAAATCGATGGTCTATCTCGTGAAATTTTAGAAGAGGCATTACAACAAGCGAAAGTTGGTCGTGTGCACATTCTAAATCATATGTTATCTGTTATTCCAGAGCCACGCACTGAATTATCAGCGTACGCTCCAAAGATTATTACAATGACAATTAATCCAGATAAAATCCGTGACGTTATCGGACCGAGCGGTAAACAAATCAATAAAATTATTGAAGAAACTGGCGTTAAAATTGACATCGAGCAAGATGGCACAGTATTCATTTCTTCAATAAACCAAGAAATGAACGACAAAGCTAAGAAAATTATCGAAGATATCGTTCGCGAAGTACAAGTAGGTGAAATCTACGAAGGAAAAGTGAAACGTGTTGAGAAATTCGGTGCTTTCGTTGAATTATTCAGCGGTAAAGATGGATTAGTTCACATTTCTGAACTTGCACTTGAGCGTGTAGGTAAAGTAGAAGACGTTGTGAAAATCGGTGATGTAATTACAGTTAAAGTTATCGAGATTGACAAGCAAGGTCGCGTAAATCTATCTAGAAAAGTATTGCTAAAAGAAGAGCAAGAAAAAGAAGCTGCTAAAGAAGAAAACAAACAAGAGCAGCAATAAGTAAAAGCCAGTTTAACTGGCTTTTTTTGTTATGTAAAAAACATGTTGTTCAATATATTTTTATGTCGGTATAGGTATAGTTTTCATTATAACGCTCAAATTAACAAAGATAAGAAGAAAATGTTTTTATATAGTTAATTTGGGAGGGTTTATATGAAAGTTCGTATATTGGCATACATATGTATATTTTCTTTATATGTCAGTTTAGGCTCTTATTCTGTTTTTGCACAAGATAACTTGCACGAAGAAATTCAAAAGCATGCAAAACAGTATGAGATTGCACCTCAAAATGCGATGATTGATAAAATATGGAAGGCAACACCTGGATATAATGGAAGACAAGTGGATATTGAAGCATCGTATAATAATATGAAGAAGCTAAAGAAATTTGATCAAAAATATCTTGAATTCAAAGAAGTCTCACCAAGTGTTCATTTAGAAGATTTATCACCAGCTCCAATTTATAGAGGGCATCCAAATAAAAAGATGGTAGGATTAACAATAAATGTGGCATGGGGAAATGAGTATTT
The DNA here is from genome assembly GCF_022663835.1 of Bacillus cereus group sp. BfR-BA-01347. Classification (NCBI taxonomy): domain Bacteria; kingdom Bacillati; phylum Bacillota; class Bacilli; order Caryophanales; family Bacillaceae; genus Bacillus; species Bacillus cereus group sp. BfR-BA-01347. Next base: position 95,162 of record NZ_JAKUGG010000022.1, read on the forward strand.
GCCTCGCATATTAGAGATATTGAAAAAGCATGATGTGAAGGCCACTTTCTTTTTAGAAGGACGTTGGGTGAAAGAAAATTTGCGGTTTGCAAAAATGATTGTCGATGCAAAACAAGAAGTTGGAAATCACTCGTACACACACCCTAATATGAAAACGCTATCGTCTGATGAAATACGAGATCAGTTACAAAGAACAAATAGAATGATTGAAGCAGCTACGAATCAAAAGGTGAGATGGTTTGCACCGCCGAGTGGAAGTTTTCGAGATGAAGTCGTGAAAATTGCAGATGATTTCCAAATGGGAACGATCATGTGGACTGTTGATACAATCGATTGGAAGCGCCCTGAGCCAGATGTACTATTGCAGAGAGTAATGAGAAAAATACATCCTGGTGCTATCGTATTAATGCATCCTACTTCGTCAACAACAGAAGCATTAGATACAATGATTACAAAATTAAAGGAACAAGGATATAAAGTAGGGAATATAACAGAATTACTGGATGAAAAACGTGTGGATTAAATACATTTGCATGACATTCATCCTTAAACTTGTTATCATTAAATAATAGCACTTATTTAGAGAAACTGGCAGTAGGAGGAAAGTTTTTGATTAAAAAATATACTTGTAAAAATGGTGTAAGAATAGTTATGGAGAATATACCAACTGTAAGATCGGTTGCGATTGGTATTTGGATCCATGCAGGATCAAGAAATGAAAATGAAAAAAATAACGGGATTTCTCACTTTTTAGAGCATATGTTCTTTAAAGGGACGGAAACACGTAGTGCACGCGAAATTGCAGAATCATTTGATAGCATTGGTGGGCAAGTGAATGCTTTTACTTCAAAAGAATACACTTGTTACTATGCAAAAGTGCTAGATGAGCATGCTAAATATGCTTTAGATGTATTAGCAGACATGTTCTTTAATTCAACATTTGATGAAGAAGAACTGAAAAAAGAGAAGAATGTTGTATGTGAAGAAATTAAAATGTACGAAGATGCTCCAGATGATATTGTGCATGATATGTTAACGAAAGCAACATATGAAACGCATCCGCTTGGGTATCCTATTTTAGGAACAGAAGAAACGCTTAATACGTTTACAGGTGATACACTACGCCAATATATTAAGGATCATTACACACCTGAAAATGTAGTTGTTTCAGTTGCAGGAAATATTGATGAAGCCTTCTTACAAACGGTAGAGCAATATTTCGGTAGTTATGAAGGAACAACAAACCGTGAACAAGTACATAGCCCAATTTTCCATTTTAATAAGGTAGCACGTAAAAAGGAAACAGAACAAGCTCATTTATGTTTAGGATATAAAGGCTTACAAATGGGACACGAAGATATTTATAACTTAATCGTATTAAATAACGTGTTAGGCGGTAGTATGAGTAGCCGTTTATTCCAAGAAGTACGTGAGCAACGTGGGTTAGCGTACTCAGTATTTTCTTACCATTCTTCTTATGAAGATACAGGTATGTTAACACTGTATGGTGGAACAGGTAGCCAACAATTAGATACACTGTATGAAACAATGCAAGAAACATTAGAAACATTGAAAAATACAGGTATTACAGAAAAAGAGCTTATTAATAGTAAAGAGCAACTAAAAGGAAACTTAATGTTAAGTTTAGAAAGTACGAATAGCCGTATGAGCCGTAACGGTAAAAATGAATTGCTTCTTCGTAAACATCGTTCACTTGATGAGATTATTGAAAGTGTAAACACTGTAACAAAAGAAAATGTGGACGGATTAATTCGCAATATGTTTACTGACGAGTTCTCTGCGGCACTTATTAGTCCAGACGGAAAACTTCCAAGAGGAATAAAACTATAATCAACTTTTACAATGTACCTGAAAATAACCTTCTCTCTTTTTAAAAGAGAGAAGGTTATTTTTTTTATACATATAGAATAGGTACTAATTATAGACAATGCAAATGAAAAATTCAGTAGGGGGAGTGGAGTGTGTATGCGATTAAGTGAATTAAGTGGTAAAGAGGTTGTAGATATAGAAAAAGCGGAAAAAATGGGAGTCTTAGGTTATATGGATTTAGAGATTAATGAGAAAGACGGGCAAATACAAACACTTATAATACCTGTAGGGAAGTGGGGAGGCTTTAAAAAGGAACCACAAGAAGTAAGGGTGGCATGGAGTCAAATAAAGAAAGTCGGACATGATATGCTTCTTTGTGATAGTATAGATCATTCAAATTCGGAGTGAAGGATGGCCATTTTGGTCATCTTTTTTTGTATCTACATAGAAACCTGATAAATCATATGTGCATTTGGATTTTCAATCACCATAAACTCGTACATTACATATGATGTGGAGGAAAAAGAAAAAGTAGGCACTTTTCTTATAAATGACAGAAAAAGAAGGTGAATTAGGGAATGTTGACTGAGATGCATATTGCTGTCATAGGAGGAGATGCAAGGCAGCTAGAAGTAATTCGTAAGCTAGTTGAATTGGATGCGAAACTTTCTTTGATAGGTTTTGATCAGTTAGATCATGGTTTCACAGGGGCAGCAAAAGAAAGTATACAAAATTTAGATTTCACTTCTGTAGACGCAATTATTTTGCCGGTTGCAGGTACAAATGCCAAAGGAGAAGTAGATACTATTTTTTCAAATGAAAAAGTTTCAATAACGAAAGAACAAATTGAAAATACACCAGAACACTTTACTATATATTCAGGTATTGGTACACCTTACTTGGAAAATCTCGTATCTACTACGAACCGAAAACTTGTTAAATTATTTGATCGTGATGATGTAGCAATATACAATTCTATTCCAACGGTAGAAGGTACATTAATGATGGTAATTCAACATACCGACTATACAATTCATGGGTCCAATGTAATGGTTCTAGGATTTGGTAGAACAGGAATGAGTGTTGCGAGAGCATTTCAATCATTAGGAGCCCATGTCAAAGTTGGAGCAAGACGATCTGAACATATTGCACGTATTACAGAAATGATGTTTTCTCCTTTTCATATGCAAGACATAGAGAAAGAAGTAGGAAATGTCGATATTGTAATTAATACGATTCCGCACCTCGTTGTAACAGCGAATGTTATTGCAAAAATGCCAGCTCATACGCTAGTGATTGATTTAGCTTCTAAACCAGGCGGTACCGACTTTAGATATGCGGAAAAAAGAGGAGTCAAAGCATTGCTAGCACCTGGATTACCAGGTATTGTTGCCCCAAAAACGGCTGGGCAAATTTTAGCAAATGTTCTTTCTCAGTTATTAGCAGCAGATGCAATCGCAAAGGAGGAGGAAAAGAAATGAGTTTGAAGGGGAAACGAATTGGTTTCGGATTTACAGGTTCACATTGTACGTACGAAGAAGTAATGCCTCATTTAGAAAAATTAATTGCTGAAGGAGCAGAAGTACGTCCTGTTGTTTCATACACTGTTCAATCAACAAATACTAGATTTGGAGAAGGAGCAGAGTGGATTAAGAAGATTGAAGAAATAACAGGTTTTAAAGCAATTAATTCAATTGTTGGAGCAGAGCCACTTGGACCTAAAATTCCATTAGACTGCATGGTAATCGCTCCTTTAACAGGAAATTCTATGAGTAAATTTGCAAATGCAATGACAGACTCTCCAGTACTAATGGCAGCAAAAGCGACGCTAAGAAATGGCAAGCCTGTCGTATTGGCAGTTTCGACGAATGATGCTTTAGGATTAAATGGGGTAAATCTAATTACACCAACAAGGTGACGACAAAGCATAAACGCTTATATGTCGCCATCTTGAGGGAGCTTAGGGTAAAGCACAAGTTCGAAATCATCGAGCCTTTGCCACTTTTCCTTTTTATAAACAGCCTTTTCTAAAACCGACTTTAGGAGGCTGTTTTTCTTTTTTGGATCATCTGTTTTAAAGTACAGATCAAGAACATGCTCCACTTGAGGTATTGTATCTTTCTTGACTTTTTCCTTCTTAATTTCGGTTTTAATTTCTTTCTTTAAGTTTTCCATAGTGAAAGTAATTTCAGTTATACGATCAGAAACTACATTCGAGCGTTCTAAAAACATATCGACTGTGTAAACGCCACGTTCTAATAAATCATGTAAATTATTTTTTTGTTTTTGGACATCCACTAATTCTTTTTCAAGCTTGCGTAATGCAGCTTCATTCATTTGAATGACTTGTGTTTCTTTTAATTTGTCATCTTGCTTATGTTTTTCAAAATCAGCTTTATAATTGATGTACCATTCTTTTAATGCCTCGAGTAAACGCTTCTCAATTAATTCAGTATAACTTGATTTGTTTTCACAGCCACGGTGTTTACAATCCATCGTTTCTTTTCGATTCTTTGGATAACGTTGGACCATGCTATAACCACATTTACTACATTTAATAATGCCAGCTAGAGGATTTTTAATTCCGTTCGTATTGTAAGGAACGTGATATCTTGAGTTTAATTTTTCTTGTACTTGTTCAAATAAACTTTCAGTTATGATTGGCTCATGTTTGCCATCTGCAATAATCCAATCCGATTTATCTTGTCTTGCACAACTTCTTTTTACAGCGTCAGGACGTTTTACTTCTTTTCGCTTTTGCCATGTTACTTTTCCGATGTACACATTGTTTTTTAATATATCTAAGATGCTGTAGGGGTTCCATTCATTCCCTAACTTACTTTTGTAACCAAGATCATTTAACTTGCTTCGGATTGCGTTAGCGCCCATATCCTCATTTGCATACCAATCAAATATCATCCTTACAACAGAAGCTTCTTCTGAATTAATCGTTAAAGTACGCTCTCGCTTATTTAAACGATGTATATCATATCCGAATGGTGCATGTGTACCAAGGTAATTCCCAGCCTCTACACTAGCGACACGACCTCGTTGCATACGTCGTGTAATAATCTTTAACTCCTTACGAGCCATAAACGCTTCAAATTCGCTATATTCTTCATCCCACTCATCATTAAGGTCATAAGTCTTCCTAGGTGTCATAATCTTCGTATTCGAGCGTTTAAACGTCTCTAAAATGATTCCTTGCTCTTTCATACCACCACGACCTAAACGGTCCATATCCATACAAAGAACAACGTCATATTTATTATCTTCAATCTCTTCAAGTAGCGCTAACATCTCAGGGCGTTTCACTAAGCTCTCACCAGAAACGATTTCCTCACGAACAGATAAAACATTTAGGTTCATTTCCTTGGCAATTTTCAGTAGGGTAGACCGGTGCTTTGCTAAAGTTTCGCCTTCGCCACGTGCTTCGGCTTCTAAATCGGCACGGGATTTTCTTAGGTAGAGTGCGGTTTTCATTGTGGAAACCTCCTTGTTATGGTTTATTATACGATAGGTATATAGGCATAAGAAGTAAAGATAGTTAATAACAAAAGAAAAGCCCCATTCTGGAGCTATTTCTAAAATTTATTTTGGGGGTTCTTTCGTATTACGTCAGGTTTATATATGTTTTGCTTCTGGTACTTTAAATAAACTTCGGAGGAATAGTCACACATATAAAATGTATCTTCTATAGATGTATTTCTTTCATATAATACAATTTTATCATTATCCAGCATGTGACTTTGAATTAAGCTTAATTTATCAAGTTCTTTTTTTTCTATTGTGCTTACCAGATACGTGTTAACTGCTTTGTTATTATAAAAGTTTAGTATGGAAGAATAAACAAGGCTTAAAATAATAGGCCATAATATAATGCTAAGCATGAATTCTTCACTTTGTTTTTCAAAAAATATAGTGGTAAGCATAGAACTATATAAAATACTACTAGAGATTATACTTATAAAAGTAATTATTAGGTTTCTTTTTTTATGTTTAAGTTTTTTACGAATATTAGAAAAGAAAAAGATATAGGCGTAAATTGCTATGGAAATGATAAATATAATTAGCAATAAAAATAAAAATGAAAGTAAAATATTTTTGGAAAGCTGGGAAATATCTTCGGTTCTTTCTGTAACATACATACTAATTCCTGTAGCAGGTGCTACATACATACCAATAACAAATAAAAAATAATTAAAAAGAGAATCCATAAAATTAATTTTTTGAACTTCATCTTTTTTTAAAAAGATTTTATCATAATCTTTAATAACTTTTACTTTAAAATACATATTATAAAAGAAACCAATTACAGTACATAGAAACACAAGAAGTGGAGCTATAATTTTTAATAAATCATAAATTTTTTCTACAGACATAAAAATACTCCTTTAAATATTGAAAGAGAAAAGTTCATAATTATAGCATGAACTTAAAAATCATTGAACAATAACAAACTTTGTAAAGAACGCTTTACGTTTTGCTTTATTATATACGTATGGATCATTAAATTTCTTGACCCAAGATTTATCTTCAACTTTTAAATCCTCAATTTTAAATTCTAAGTGTGAATTTAATGATTTTCTATCTAAGTTGATATTGTATGTTTTTCCTTCAAATGGAAGAGTCATTTTTACAGCATTCAAATCTGGAAATTGTCTTAGTAATCTCGCAGGTTCGCTTACAAACATTTTTTCAATAGCATCCCCTGTTGAAAAATATTGTTTATATTGTTCTTCAGTAACGTTGCTATCTGGTTTTGCTGATTTATAAGATGCAAATGAATCATGGAATGTAATTTCAGCATCTTTATTATTAAGTTTCATATCCTTAATAAAATTTCCGCCTCTAATGTTTTGGGCATAGGAAGTAAATTCTTTTTGTTTTTCTTCAGCCTTTTTTTGTTCCTCAGCTAATTTCTTCTCTTCAGCTTTTTGTTTCTCCTCAGCCTCTTTTTGTTCTTTAGCTTTTTGTTTCTCTTCGGCTTTTAGCTTTTCTTCATCTTCTTTTTGCTCTTTAGCTTTTTGTTTCTCTTCGGCTTTTAACTTTTCTTCAGCTTCTTTTTGTTCTTTAGCTTTTTGTTTCTCTTCGGCTTTTAGCTTTTCTTCATCTTCTTTTTGCTCTTTAGCTTTTTGTTTCTCTTCGGCTTTTAGCTTTTCTTCAGCCTCTTTTTGCTCTTTATCCTTTTGCTTTTCTTCGGCTTTTAACTTTTCTTCAGCCTTTTGTTTAGCGAGAATTTCTTGTTTTTCCTGTGG
>NZ_JAKUGG010000023.1:0-87000 GCF_022663835.1 Bacillus cereus group sp. BfR-BA-01347
AATGATTGTCCTTTTCTTGCCATAAAAAAATCCCCTCCAGATAAAACAGTATTGAGTCCATCATATCAGATGGACTCTTTTTTTACTGTCTACCTATAGGGGATAATACCAACTTTGGTCCTCTTTAATCTTTCCGAAACAATCCGAACACCCCAACTGTTTGCAGTATATTTGTAAATGCACCTGGGTCCACTTGTTTAATAATCCTCTCTAATTCGTATAACTCGTAACGGGTAATAACCATCATTAACATTTCTTTATTTTCATTCGTATAAGCACCTGTTGCTGGTATCGTTGTAATCCCTCTTACTAATCGCGAGTGAATCGCCTTTCTTACGTCTGCCCCATTCTTCGTAACAATTAATGCTGTAATCTTTACATGACGAGTATGAATTGCATCAATAATTCTCGTTGACACATATAAAGTCACTAGCGTATACAACGCTTTTTCCCATCCATATACATAGCCAGCAGCGATAATGATAATTGCATTAAAAAAGAAAAAGTATGTACCGACAGGCTTATCTTTTATTTTTGATAAAATCATGGCAATAATATCTAATCCGCCTGTAGAAGCACCCCACTTTAAAGCAATCCCTACTCCAATTGCCGAAATAATTCCGCCAAAAATCGCATTTAATATGATATCATTCGAAACCGCTCTAACAGGGATAATTTCTAGAAACAGAGTCATAAATATAACACAAAGAAAACTGAAAAAGGTGAAGGCCTTTCCAACCTTTTTCCACGCTAAAATAACGACAGGAATATTAAATAAGCTAAACAATACTCCCGTAGATATGTGAATCGATAAAAAATCACCTAATATTTGTGATAATAATTGAGACAATCCAGCAAAGCCGCTCGCATACACTTTTGCTGGCGTTAAAAATAAATTCATCCCAATCGCGTTTAATAAACCTGCGATGATTACAACGATTAACTTCTTTATAAGTTCAGTATAATTCAACTTCAAATCCATTTGGAATCCACCTTTACCCTTCATAAATGCACCGCTATACATAGTCTTTACGAAAAAGGAAATGATAAACGTACAACGTTTAGAAATGGAGTTGATACATATGCCACATACGAGTGATAACGACAAAAAAGCACGCGATAATAACGCAAAACGCACACAAAAAAATGAGCAAGAACAAAAAAATATAGAGCAAGGTAAACGTGCATACTCTAAAAAGACCGATCACCTTTGATTCCATCGTACATCAACAATTATGTTGATGTACTTTTTTACATTTTAAAGGAAAAAAACATTAAAAATTCACTTCATGTTCACTTCTATATTCTACAATAGCGATAACATATTCGGATGAGGTGTTGGCATGAGAGGGAAACATATTTTCATTATTACTGCACTAATAAGTATATTGATGTTATCTGCTTGCGGACAAAAAAACGGCTCAGCTACAGTCGCTACAGCAACAGACTCGACCATTACAAAGGATAACTTCGAAAAACAATTGAAAGATCGTTACGGAAAAGACATGCTATACGAAATGATGGCACAAGACGTCATCACAAAAAAATATAAAGTATCTGATGAAGAGGTAAATAAAGAAGTAGAAAAAGTAAAAAAACAATATGGAGATCAATTCAAAAAAGTATTAGAAAATAATGGTTTAAAAGATGAAGAGGATTTTAAAAATCAAATTAAGTTCAAACTTGCTATGAATGAAGCGATTAAGAAAAGCATTACAGAGAAAGATGTAAAAGACCACTATAAGCCAGAAATTAAAGCGAGTCACATTTTAGTAAGTGACGAAAATGAAGCGAAAGAAATAAAGAGTAAACTAGATGCTGGTGCTTCATTTGAAGAATTAGCAAAACAAGAATCACAAGATCTACTATCAAAAGATAAAGGCGGAGACCTTGGATACTTCAATTCAGGTACAATGGCTCCTGAATTCGAAACGGCTGCCTACAAACTAAATGTTGGACAAATTAGCAACCCCGTAAAATCATCAAACGGTTATCACGTTATTAAATTAACTGATAAAAAAGATTTAAAACCTTACGATGAAGTAAAAAACTCTATTCGCAAAAACTTAGAGGAAGAACGTACTGCTGATTCTATATTCAGCAAAAAATTGTTACAAGAGGAATTAAAAAAGGCAAATATTAAAATAAATGATAGTGATTTGAAAGATACGTTTACTCTTGTTTCTCCGCAAGGAAATTAAAAAAAGCACACCCTTATCTTTTTAGATAAGGGTGCGCTTTTTAATCTTTCATCTTATTTCTTAAAGTAAGTCCAACCTTCTTCTTGGTAAACCTTTTCTTCTTTCATCAACTTACCAAGTGCACGCTTAAATGCAGCTTTACTCATGTTAAAGCGTTCTTTAATATCTTCTGGATGGCTCTTATCCCAAAACGGCATTGCTCCGCCTCGTTCTTCCATATATGCATAAATTACTGCAGCATCGTCTTCCATTCCTTCTTCTTTACGAGGAAGAAGTGAAATGTTAATTGTACCGTCATCTTTTACGTCAATAATACGTCCTGTTACACGCTGACCGATGCGGACTTGTTCTTTTCTTTCTGTATGGTGTAAGAAGGCACGGAAATGCTCATCCGTTAGTATGAATGAACCAACTTGAAGTGAACGATATACACGTCCATTTACGTTTTTATTACGCATAGATGGCGTTGCATCTACGATAATTTCTTGCATATCACTGTCTCTTGCCGGAAGAGCAATTAAACGATCACGATTCGTTAATTTTAACGTACAATATAATTCGTCGCCTACTTCTGGCCATACTGGCATATAAATCGGGAACTCATCAGCTGGAATTAGTATATCTTTTGACACACCAATATCAACAAACACACCTAAACTAGGAATAACTTCTACAACCTTTACCCAGTTCCAATCATAAGTTGTAATAATTGGTTCCTTCATTGTTGCTGAAATACGATTTTGGTGATCAAGGTATAAGAATACATCAATCGTATCGCCTTCTTCAATTTCTCCAGCTACTTCGTTTTTATGTAGGAAAATTTCTTCTTCTTCATTCCCAACCATATATCCGATTTCCGTTTCGCGTAAAACAGTTACCTGTTCAATCGATCCTATTTGCAAATACATATTTTTTAATTCCCTTCTATATATATAAAATTATCTTTTTTATCATTCCAAACAAAAGTTAATTATAACATGATTTTTCCTATATTTGTCCAACTGCCCAAAATTCACTATAATAAAATGAGGTTACATGAATATAAGTACGAAAACACTTAAGTCTAGACTCGTTTTCAGCTATACTTTAGTATGTACAGTACATAACAAGATTAGAAATTTATTTGGAGGTGCTAACTATGGCAAAAGATAGTTCTTTTGACATCGTTTCGAAAGTAGAATTACCTGAAGTAACAAACGCAATTAATATCGCATTAAAAGAAATCCAAAACCGATATGACTTTAAAGGAAGTAAAAGTGATATTAAATTAGAAAAAGAAGTACTTGTTTTAACTTCTGATGACGAGTTTAAATTAGAGCAAGTAAAAGACGTTCTTATCTCTAAACTTGTAAAACGTAACGTTCCAATTAAGAACTTAGATTACGGAAAAGTTGAAGCTGCAACTGGCAACACTGTTCGCCAACGCGCAACACTTCAACAAGGTATCGATAAAGATAACGCGAAAAAAATTAACAACATCATTAAAGAAATGAAATTAAAAGTAAAAACACAAGTACAAGATGATCAAGTACGTGTTACAGCAAAAAGCCGTGATGACTTACAAGCAGTAATCGCAGCTGTTCGTAGCGCTGATTTACCAATCGACGTACAGTTCATTAACTACCGCTAAAAAGAAAACTCCTCTTAATTAGAGGAGTTTTCTTTTTTGTCTTGTAGAGACAATATTACGAGAACAAACCATAGAAAAATGGTATATGCGGTGAAATTTGCTAAGTGAACAAAGTCTAACCATACGAGCACTTTACAAATGACCGCATGATCAAACTAGGCCTTATTGTAGAATTTGTTTCATACATGTATTTAGCAGACCTTATGGAAAATAAGAAAAAGACAACTTAAGACGTTTTCCCTTCGATTTGAATTACTTTTCTTAGTAATTACATCCTAGGCCAAAGTCATCTTAAAAATCGCTGTAACTCATAATTCCTCTCCCCGTCAAAACGTAACAATTTATGAGTATAAGAATATTTCCCAACCTTTAATGTAATGTAAAATTAATAAGGAACTTAAAAAATGTTAATTAAAAAAGAGTTAGAAGTGGTTATATGAAGAAATTAATATTATGGTTTTTATTGGCCACATTCTCCCTAAATACTGTAGGATGTTCTAATAATGCGAATTCACTAACGGATAAGTCTAACTGTATCAACAAAGCTTGGTACAAAAAAACTATGTCATGTAATCATTTAAAAAAACATTAAATAGTTAATGATAAAAGTCATAAAAAAAGACACCTCAAAGCGCCTTCCTCCGACTTGAACCATCTTAATTTTAATTATATTTGGATGGAGTTAAAAAGAAGCATAAATGGTTAATAAAGATGCAGACTTCAAAATAAAAAGTACACTAAGTAAACTCTTATTCAAAAATTTATATTAAACACTAATATTTTAGAAGAAAGTTTATAAGTTTAGAACCTACAGGGATTTTCCCTGTAGGTTCTATTATATTTCAAGTAATCCCCAAATGAATTATGAGTGGCTTTTTTCATTTTGGTTTTCAAAATATTTTTCTTTAACCATTTTTATCAGATTTTCTTTTTCTGTTAGTTCAAATATAAATAATGCTTTTTTCATGTTATTTGCAATATCTTCTTCATTCTGTTGTTTAAATCTTAATAAATTCCATCCCTTTAAATAGTAAAGTTCACCTAATAAGTATAAAGTATTTAGATTAATAGCTAATTTGATTCCTTTATCAATGTATTTTACTGCCTCTTCATATTGATAGGTCATACCTAAACATTTCGCTAAATTAAAAATGATTTTTAATTTAATCGCTTTATCTCTCGGAAAATCTAACTTATTAAAATTAGTTAAACACCTTCTTAATATAGTAATACTTTTATCATATTCTTTATTTTCCGCATAAAATATAGACATTGTCTGCATAATATCTATTTCTCTTTCTGATAAAAAATCAACATTGGTTAAAGTTAGTTTTAATGCATTATTTAAAAGCTTTAAAGCAGTTTTTATGGATCTGTTCGCCTCAAATATAGCAATTGCTTCATGCCATAGGAGAAATTGTTCATCTTCTTTTGCCTGGAAATTCCTTTCATCTTTCTCTTTTTTCACGATTTCATAAAGTTCATTATATTGTTTTTGCTTTAAGCAATCTTTTATTACGCATTTTACATTTTCTACATATTTTAGTTTTTTGTTTTGAGTTAATGCAAATATATTATTTGGGTCAATACCAAGTCTTTCTGATAATTGATATAACAATATACTAGATGGATAAATCACACCTTTTTCTATTTTGCTAATTTGACTTTGCGAACATATTCCATGACATAATTCGGATTGTGATATATTTTTTTTAATTCTAAGCTCTTTAATGGTAATACCCAAATCGTAAAATTCCATTTTCCACCTACTATTTAGCACTGTATTAGTATAAGAGTATTCTCTAACTTTTAATGTAACGTAAAATTAATATAGTTACAATTATTGATTGTTTCAAAGATTCTTCCCTATCGGTGCTAACACAAAAAACAGGTTAGGAAGAACATCCCCTTCCTAACCTGGCCCTCCTCTCACTAGGGACGTTTTCATTCTCACATCGTTTCTCTTAAGAAATTTCATATCAACAGAATAAATACTATCGCGCCACCGAACAAACTTACATATACAATAAGAAGACATGAACATAGAGCCAGCAACTTCTCATCTACGCTTCCTTTTAACTGCAATTAAAAACGCAATAAATAATACATTCACCCCAACGATTAAGGAGATAAATAACCAATTCACACCTGTTTCTCCTTTAACTTTATACACGTTTGATTCTTCACGCTTTAAAACGAGATAAAATTTTCCGTTTTCCTCTCTTATAATTTCATCCTGCAACAATCCTCTTAACTCTTGTTTTTCACCAATTGCACTTGCAGGTAAGGAGACTTTTTGTGTTTCTTTCGTATTATTAATTGCTACTAAAGTTACTTCATCTTTATATTTTCGTTTTAGTATGCTCATCCCGCTCTTATCATACAGAAGCTCAAACGTACCGCGTCGTAAAGACGGTCTCGCCTGCCTAAATTCACCTAGTTTTGTTATGTGTTGCATAAACTTTTCGTCTGACTTAAAATCCATTAATCGTCTATTATCGGGTACACTTCCTCCATCTAATGCAATTTCAGTTCCGTAATAAAAATTCGGAATTCCAGGTGATGTTAACAAATAAGTAAGCGCCAGTTTTAAACGTGATGGCGGATAATACATATGTTCTTTTGCAATACGCGCATATCTTTTTGTTTCTTGATTATCTAAGAACGTAACAAATTCTCCTTCTTTTTTACTCACATCGTATAACGATTTCACCGATACATCTGCTTTAGAAAACGACTCTACTATTTTTTCGTTGTATTCGCTATCCTCCTTTGTCATAATACGAAAATCTTTCTTTATCACTTGCATATCTTTTTGCGCGTTATCCCAAAAGGAACGCGGCTTTTTTTCACTCTGTATAACATAACTTCCGTCTAAATCAACTTCTTTTATCCACCATTTCATTGCGTCAATTACCTGTTGTTCGTTTTCTCCAAGCGGAAATTGAAATACAACTTTCATTCCTTTTGCATGAGCTTCTTTTACAAGTTCTTTCACATCATTGTCTGTCCCGAAATGTTCATTTACCTTTTTAAAATTTCGCACGTCTAATCCATCGTACTTTCCACTTTCAAAAAGTGGCGAAAGCATAACGGTAGTAAAACCCATTTCTTTTATGTAATCCAACCTTTTTATAATTCCTCTTATATCCCCGCCTTGATACCCTTCTAAATTACCAACTTCTAACTGCTTGTCATTTTTCGGTTCTCCATTATTGAAGCGATCAATCATAATGGAGTATATAACTTCATCTCGCCACTCTCTTTTTTCGTCTGCAAAAGTATGTATTGGTACAAACAAAACAACAGCTAAGCAAAAACAAATGAATAGTTTCCTAGTCCGTATTTTTCCCACACGCATCCCCCAAGCTTTTTTAATTGTAAGAATATTATACCAATTATCCGAATGAAACGCATATTTCGATTTTAATCCTAACAAAATAATTCATGTTAGGTTTCATGACATCATGCATATAATTTTCTGAATTTTTAGTTGATTTTTGGTTTAATTTCGAATATGATATGAAACATAACAAATAGATGTTATTTTTTCTAACATTTCAGGAGGAGAGATCATGAATATGGGAGATACGGTTTTTATGTTTGTGACGACAGTAATGGTCATGTTGATGACGCCAGGATTGGCACTTTTTTATGGAGGTATGGTTCGCAGCAAAAACGTACTCAGTACAACGATGCATAGTTATAGCGCAATGGCTATCGTTTCGATTCAATGGATCGTTTTCGGCTATTCTTTATCATTCGGACCAGATTGGCACGGGCTTATCGGTACACTTGATTGGTTCGGTCTAAATGGAGTTACCTACGCACCAAATCCAGACTACTCATCCACTATTCCTCACAATTTATTCATGATGTTTCAACTCATGTTCGCCATTTTAACTCCAGCTTTAATTTCAGGTGCATTTGCTGAAAGAATGCGATTTTCTGCCTTTCTTATTTTTATCCTTCTATGGACAACAATCGTTTACAATCCTGTCGCTCATTGGGTATGGGGCGTTGGTGGGTGGCTAAGGGAACTTGGCGCACTAGACTTCGCTGGCGGAAACGTCGTTCACATCACTTCCGGAGTTGCCGGCCTTGTATTAGCTATTTTCCTTGGAAAACGAAAAAACATAAATGGCCCTTCTCCTCACCATTTGCCATTTACAATGTTAGGCGCCGGTTTATTATGGTTTGGTTGGTTCGGTTTTAACGTCGGCAGCGCATTATCCTTAAATGATGTAGCTTTAACTGCATTTATTAATACAAATATAGCCGCCGCTGCCGCCGCTCTAACTTGGATGCTTTCTGAATGGTTCTTCCAATCAAAACCGACCGCGATGGGAGCTGCTTGCGGAGTTGTTTCTGGTCTAGTCGCTATTACACCAGCTTGCGGGTTCGTTACACCTTTCTCCGCCCTTCTTATCGGAGCAATTGGTGGCATATTATGCTTTGGCGCCGTTTTCTTCTTAAAAACAAAATTTGGGTATGACGATACACTTGATGCCTTTGGATGCCACGGCATCGGAGGAACTTGGGGCGGTATTGCAACAGGACTATTTGCAACTACTACCGTAAACGGGGATGGTGCGAACGGATTGTTTTACGGAAACGCCGCGTTACTGTTTAAACAACTTATAGCGATTGGCGCAACATATGCATTCACAATCATCATGACGTATGCCATTATTAAAGCGATCAACTTCTTCCTCCCTGTTCGAGTAGATGAACACGAAGAACACATGGGTCTTGATATTTCAATGCATGGTGAGAAGGCTTATGAACATGCAGAGCGAGCAAACTAAAAAGGGATGCAATCTATTACTAATAGATTGCATCCCTTTTTTTGCGCACGAGGCAACATACCCCACCTAGTATAACTGTAAATATATCAACGTTTTTTTGGATATATCAACGATTTTTCAAATATATCGATTGTTTCTTTCAATATATCAACGGTTCGACACAACATATCAATTTACCAACAAATTCTGACATGAAGAAGATGAAAAATACCCCGGCATAAATTTACACACAAAAAAGACGACCGAAGCCCGGTCGTCTTTTCCTATTTATTTCGGAGCATTTCCTACATATTGCGTAATATCAACATTTAATGCCTGCGCTAAACGCATACCGTATTCTTGATCTGCACGGAAGAAGTTACAAACAGCTAATAATTTTGTGCGTTCATTTACGTCTTTTAGATCATTTGTTAAGTTTGCAATTAAGTTATCTTGCTCTTCTTTAGAGAATGAACGGTAACGCTCACCTGCTTGTTTGAAGTCATTTGGTTTCTCAATTTTTTCACGAGATACATAGCCTTCTACTTTCATAGTTGAATCGCGGTAAGCTTTGTCTTCAACTGGATTTTCAGCATGACGACTAGGTTCATAGTTGATTGTAGATGGGTTTTGATTCACTTGCATCGCACCATCACGTTGTTGATTATAAACAGCTGCGTATGGGCAGTTTACAGGAATTTGCAAGTAATTTGCACCAAGACGATAACGTTGTGTATCTGGGTAAGAGAATAAACGACCTTGTAATAATTTATCTTCCGATGGCTCAATACCATTTACAGTTGCACTTGGAGAGAACGCTACTTGTTCTACTTCTGCAAAGAAGTTTTTCGGATTACGATTTAATGTCATTGTCCCTACTTCAATTAACGGGAAGCGATCTTCTGGCCATACTTTCGTTGGATCTAGTGGATCAAAGTCTAAAGAATCCATTTCATCTAATTGCATAACTTGTACGTGTAAATCCCATTTCGGGTGATTTCCTTTTTCGATCGCGTCGAACAAGTCACGAGTAGCATGATTGAAGTCTTTCCCTTGTACCTCTTGCACTTCTTTCGCATTTAAGTTACGTACACCTTGCTGTGGTTTCCAGTGGTATTTAATATAAACAATTTTACCTTCTTCATTAATCCATTTAAATGAATGGACGCCGAAACCTTCCATTTCACGATAACTTGCTGGTGTACCGTAATCAGAAAATACCCATGTCATCATATGTGTAGATTCCGGACTTAACGTCATGAAATCCCAGTAACGATCTGGCGTTTGAATATTCGTATCTGGTGCTGGTTTTAAAGAATGTACCATATCAGGGAATTTAATTGCATCACGAATGAAGAAAACTGGTAAATGATTACCTACGATATCGTAGTTTCCTTCTTCTGTATAAAATTTAACAGCGAACCCACGTGGGTCACGTGCTGTTTCAGGAGAACCTTGACCATGAATAACCGTTGAAAAACGAACAAATACAGGTGTTTCAGTTCCTTCATTTTGTAAAAATGCAGCTTTCGTATATGGCTTCATACTATTTTTCGTTACGAATACACCGTGAGCACCTGCACCACGTGCATGTACAACACGCTCCGGAATACGTTCACGATCAAAGTGTGCAAGTTTTTCTACTAAATGATAGTCTTCTAATAATACCGGTCCACGACGACCAGCTGTACGAGAATTTTGGTTGTCTCCAACTGGAGCACCTTGGTTTGTTGTTAAGCGATTATTTGGATTCATCTAGGGGGATCCTCCTCTTTCTTTCATAGTAATTATTATTTATTTAAAATTATTATAAATTAATTATTATTCAAAACTAAATCTTTGTCAACTATTTCCTTCACTTTTTTGGAAACAATTTCAGCCAAACAGTCGATAAATGCCGATTGCGCATTCGGCATATTTGGTCTAAAATATTTGGCATTTAATTCATCCGTTACAACTTTACATTCATAATCGTTGTCATATAAAACTTCTAAATGCTCCGCTACAAAACCAACTGGGCAATATATGAAATATTCGTACCCATGCTCTTCATATAAATCTTTCGTTAAATCTTGCACATCTGGACCAATCCACGGATCCGGAGTATTCCCAGCACTTTGCCAACCGATTGTATAGTTTTGAATATTTGCAGCTTCTACAATTAAATCTGCCGTATGCTTTAGTTGTTCTACATATGGGTCTCCTGCTGCAATAATTTTTTCTGGCAAACTATGTGCTGAAAAAATTACGACTGCTTTCTCTTTATCATCAATTTCTTTAAACGTTTCTTTTATTTGGTCTGCCCAATACGAAATAAATTTCGGTTCATCATACCATTGTTCAATTGGTTCAATAACAGGACCACCGATTTCTTTTGAAAGACGAATAGCACGGTCATTATACGCTTTAATGCTAAATGTAGAATAATGCGGCGCTAATACGATACTAATCGCTTGCCCAATCTTATCACGCTTCATCTCTTCTACTGCATCTTCTATAAATGGAGCTATATGTTTTAAACCTAAGTAACAAGTAAATTCATACTCTATAAATATGTTATTCATTGAATCTGTTAATTTATGCGCCTGTTCTTTCGTAATTTTTGCAAGTGGCGAAATTCCACCAATCGCTTTATAGCGCCCAATTAAATCTTCAAGCGCTTCTTCTGATGGCTTACGCCCGTGACGGATATGTGTATAATATCCCTCTACATCGTCTAATGATTCCGGTGTTCCATACGCCATTACGAGTAAACCTATTTTTTTCTTTGTCATCGATATAACACCTCAATTTTATAAATGAGAATCCTTTTCAGAACGTTTGTTTCCAATTATAACAAGTAATAATAAGTACGTCAAAATAATAATTCTAATTAAATATTATTTACAAGGTAATCTTGAATTTTATATGACAATTTCTTTAATAAAAAGCGACTTACATAATTGTAAGCCGCTTTTCCGTTATTCCTTAATATTTACCCCATATTCTTTAAACCAAATGTGAATTTGTGCTAAATGAGCTAAAAGCTGCGGCCCAGTCATCAATTGACCAAACCATGGTGTTTGAAATGCACTGCCGCCAGACTGAATCAATTCGTTCAACTGCTCTTTATCAAACAGTTCGTGTAAAATTGAACCTTTATCCGTTAATAAACTTTGAAGCCATACTGTTACTGCTTTTGTATAGTGTGGATTGTGAGTTTTCGGATAAGGACTCTTCTTTCTATATAAGATGTCATGTGGAAGTACATCTTCTAACGCTTTACGTAATAGACCTTTTTCGCGGTTTTTATACATTTTCATTTCCCAAGGAATATTCCACGCATATTCGACAAGACGATGATCTGCAAATGGAACACGTACTTCTAAGCTCGCCCCCATACTCATACGGTCTTTTCTGTCTAATAATGTTGTCATAAACCATACCATATTTAAATAAAATAATTGACGTCTTTTTGCTTCTAACGGACTTTCTCCCTCTAAAATAGGAACTTCTTGAATCGACTCTTCATAGCGCCTTTGTACATATTGTTGTAAATTTAATTTATTTCTCCATTCTTTTTTTAGAAGTTGTTCACGTGCCTCTGTAGAACGCATCCACGGAAATGCACTCGATTGTAAATCATCTTCTCTATAAAACCACGGATATCCACCAAATATTTCATCTGCACATTCTCCAGATAAGCCAACGACAAAATCTTGTTTAATTTCTCGGCAAAACCATAATAATGACGAATCGATATCTGCCATACCAGGCAAATCACGAACGAGTACCGCTTCAGTTAAATACTCTGCTAATTTTTCATTCGAAATGACGCAGCGATGATGGGTTGTTTGAAATGTCTCAGTCATTAAATTAATAAACGGAGCATCTGAATTTGGCTGGAATGCATTCGCTTTAAAGTATTTGTCATTATCTTCGTAATCAATAGAATACGTGTGTAATGGCCCTTTTCCTGATCTCTCGTATTCTTTCGCTGCGATAGCTGTAATAGCGCTCGAATCTACACCACCTGATAAAAAAGTACATAGTGGTACATCAGAAACAAGCTGTCTTGTAATGGCATCTTGTAATAAGAAGCGCGTTTTCTCTACTGTTTCTTCAAAAGAGTCTTCATGTTTTTTACTTTCTACATTCCAATATCTCCATATACATAAACCGTTCTTTGAAAATGTCATCGCATGACCTGGACGCAATTCTTTTATACCAGCATAAATACCGTGCCCAGGCGTTCTTGACGGTCCGAGTCCGAATATTTCTGATAATCCTTCTAACGTTACTTCCGCCTTCACATCTGGATGCGACAATATCGCTTTTAACTCCGAACCAAATAATAAGCGTCCGCTATCATATTTATAAAAAAGTGGCTTTACACCTAATCGATCTCTCGCAATAAATACTTGTTCTTTCTGTTCGTCCCATACTGCAAACGCATATATACCGTTTAAATGACTGACACATTCTTCTTTCCATTCAATATAAGAAGCTAATAATACTTCTGTATCAGAATGACCTTTGAACGTATATCCTCTTCTTAATAATTCCTTTCGAATGTCTTCTGTGTTATAAAGTTCACCGTTATAGCAAATGGCGTAATTCGTTTCATCTTTTAAACAAGTCATCGGTTGTTTACCGCCCTCAGGGTCCACAACGATTAAACGTTTATGCCCAAATGCGACATTGCCTTTAATCCAAACTTTATTATCATCTGGGCCACGCTTCGCTAACGTCTCAGCCATTTTCGTAACGACGTCCCGCTCTCCTTCTAATGAGCGTTTATAATCCACCCATCCTGTAATCCCGCACATATAAATCATCCTTCCATCTTATTTCTTTTCTTGAACGTGCAGTAATCCCCACCCTAAGAGTGCGGATTAAAAAATGAAAAACTTGACGATAACCTACTATCCACATATGGAATAGCATTTTCACTCAGTAAAACGTGTTTTATTGTATGCCCACCTATGTCTAGATGTGTCTAGTTATAAAGAATGCACGAACTGTCTATAACAGAAATAACTACTTTTCATAAAGGAGAAATCGTGTATGATACAACGTAAACATATTTTATATAATCAACCCCGTGCTCATACAGTCGGTAATGTAGAATATATAAACAATGAGTGGGTATTCTTTGATGATGAAAATGATGAAGCGTTTTTATTAGAAGATATTGCCGAAGATGGGTTTGAAATTTTGTATAATAACAATTGGCTACCAGCCCGTTTCTATGAACAAGATGTATTACAAATCGCCAACGAGCAACACCATTTGCAAAACGGTGAAATGATACGTATTCGAAAAAAGTTACTTCTTAGCTATAATGAATGGCTGGAGGAATTACCTGACTCTGTCTTCACATTATTAACGGAATCATTGCAATCACTTCACTACTCTTTATATGATTGCATGTATTGTCATAATTATTTATCTTTCTTACCGAAAGAGGAGTCACGCGAAGGAGTAAATATTCTTTTGTTTGATAACGAAGAAATGATTTGTACACTGCAGCATCATTTCGTTCGTCACACTACATCAAATAAAAATATGTTCCGTTTTACAAAAGTAAACGGAGAAGAGTTGCATATTGATGCGACATAAAGTAAAACTTTAATTAGTGGGGCAACCCCCACTAATTATTAACCTTCACCAATCTGGTGTTTACGGGATAACGTAAAAAACCACCTTATCTCCCAAGTCTTTGAGATTATAAGGTGGTTTTATTTTTTATTAGAATACTTGCCAGCCAATCGGTAATTTCAGTCCAAGGTAAAATACTGCTACTAGTGCAACAATAAATAGCCCCCAAACTGCCCCTGTTGCTTTGTTCTTGCTCATTTTCACAAGAACCATTTCCATTCCACCGATAACTAAAATACCAGCTATCATTTTTAAACCATACCACATGTGCATGTTACTTGTTGCAGTCTTCATAATACCCATGTACAACATGAAACCTGTCACAATAATGATAATATACATTAGGCGAAGCCCCATATGTACACCTTTACCTTTTCTTCCTGCTGAATAAAGTGAATACGCAACGAAGAATAAAATTAAACCTAACGCCCATGCTGTAATATGCATATGTACCATCGTATCCCTTACCTCCTCTTTTCACACTTTTTCACTCTATATGATAACATGTTCATTTATTTTCAGGAAATGTTTCGCTTTTTTACATTTAAATGATATAATATTTAGAGTATTTACAAACTTCTTGTAATAACAAAAGGGGGAACAATCATGATTCAAACTAAGGATATTATCGAACTTACAGACACATACGGAGCAAATAACTATCACCCACTTCCAATCGTTATTTCTAAAGCAGAAGGTGTTTGGGTAGAAGATCCTGAAGGAAACCGCTATATGGACTTATTAAGTGCATATTCTGCAGTAAACCAAGGTCATCGTCACCCGAAAATTATTAACGCTTTAATTGACCAAGCTAATCGTGTTACGTTAACTTCTCGTGCTTTCCATAGCGATCAATTAGGTCCTTGGTACGAAAAAGTTGCGAAACTAACTAATAAAGAAATGGTACTTCCAATGAATACAGGTGCTGAAGCTGTTGAAACTGCAATTAAAACAGTTCGTCGCTGGGCTTATGATGTGAAGAAAGTAGAAGCAAACCGTGCTGAAATCATCGTTTGTGAAGATAACTTCCACGGACGTACAATGGGTTCTGTTTCTATGTCTTCAAATGAAGAATACAAGCGTGGATTCGGTCCAATGCTTCCTGGCATCGTTGTAATTCCTTACGGTGATTTAGAAGCGTTAAAAGCTGCAATTACACCAAACACAGCAGCATTCATTTTAGAGCCAATTCAAGGTGAAGCAGGAATTAACATCCCACCAGCTGGTTACTTAAAAGAAGCTTTTGAAGTATGTAAAAAAGAAAACGTTTTATTCGTAGCAGATGAAATCCAAACTGGCTTAGGCCGTACTGGTAAAGTATTCGCTTGTGACTGGGACGATGTAACTCCTGACATGTACATACTTGGCAAAGCGCTTGGCGGCGGCGTGTTCCCGATCTCTTGCGTTGCAGCAAACCGTGACATTTTAGGTGTATTTGAGCCAGGTTCTCACGGTTCTACATTCGGTGGTAATCCACTTGCATGTGCTGTGTCTATCGCAGCTCTTGAAGTGTTAGAAGAAGAAAAATTAACAGAGCGTTCTCTTCAATTAGGAGAAAAATTAGTTGGGCAATTAAAAGAAATTGATAACCCAATGATCACTGAAGTTCGCGGTAAAGGTTTATTCATCGGTATCGAATTAAACGAACCAGCTCGTCCTTACTGTGAACAACTAAAAGCAGCTGGTCTACTATGTAAAGAAACACATGAAAACGTAATTCGTATCGCACCACCTCTAGTAATCTCTGAAGAAGATTTAGAGTGGGCATTCCAAAAAATTAAAGCTGTATTATCGTAATGATAGAGAGGTTGTCCGACATATTGGGACAACCTCTTTCTTTTTATATTCATTTATATTAAGATAAAATTGTAATTTTCTGTATTTTAAAATCGTAAAGGAGGTGCGATATGCTATTAAGATATGGTAAACATATTAACTATTTAGCTACATCTTTTATTTTAGTTACATTCTTTGGCTTCCTACTTTCCACAACATGGCTTACTCACTACTCAACTTCTACTACATTCACACTACTGAAAGCATCATTTTGGACTGCTGTTATTCTTACTATCATTGGTTTTGGACGAGAAAAAAGCGCACTTACGGTTATACTATTTGGCATTTGTACACTTGCATTCATTGGTCTTTACACTTTTTCCGTTATCGATTACCTCTATAACCCAAGGCCATAAAAAAGAGCTATCTTTTAACAAGATAGCTCTTTTCTTCACTTCACTACATTTCGCAAAGTACCAATTCCTTCTACTGTAATAACCACTTCATCACCAGCATGTAAAAACTTTGGTGGTGTGAAACCTTTTCCGACACCAGCCGGGGTTCCTGTTGCGATAATATCGCCTGGTTCTAAAGTCATTCCTTTACTTATCGTTGAAATAATTTCTTCTATTGGAAAAATCATTTTATTTGTGTTGGAAGTTTGCCTTACTTCTCCATTTACTACCGTTTCAATGTGTAATGAATTCGGCGCATTAACCACCGATTTATGAATTAAATACGGTCCCATCGGACAAAATGTATCGAAGCTTTTCCCAAGGAAAAACTGTTTATGTTTTCTTTGAATGTCTCGAGCTGTTACATCATTGATAATCGTATAACCAAAAACATGCTCAAGCGCTTTTTCTTTTTTAATTTGTTTCCCTCGCTTACCAATAATGATAGCTAATTCTCCTTCGTAATCTAGTTCGTCCGTTGCATGAGGGTGACCATTAATTTGCTCATTTATGCCAATAACTGTTGTTGGTGCTTTCGTAAAGATCATTATATTTTCTGGAATAGACTCTACTCCGCCCATTTCTACCGCATGCTCACGATAGTTTTTTCCAACGCACAAAATATTCTTTCTTGGCCTTGGAATCGGTGCTAATATTTTCACCTCTGTTAACGGATAATACGCCGCTTCCCCGTTCTCTTTTGCCCAATTTACAATTTCACATACTTTCTCAAAGCATTCAGTCCCTCTTTCAATACACTCTAGCATTGTAATAGGGATTGTAACCTTTTCCCCTTTTTGTCTTTGCGCTTCTCTTAAGTGTAATACCTTTTCTTCTTCTTCATCCACAATACCTACAAATACCTTTTCTTCTTTTTTCGCCGTTACAAAACGCAATATTTCCACTCTCCATCCTACAACTCATACACTTTAATTGTATTCGCATCCGCAAGAAAAAAACCTTCTCATGCACGCTAATTTTTACAATATTCTTCTCATATCCGATTCGTTACTCCTTTATCATTTGGCATAAAATGTAGAAATTTTACTTTTTTTAGCGAATGCATTTCTTTTTTATGAAGTTTTTGTATAATATGTACTACATATATACTAAAAATTTCATTTAGAGATGGAGCCGATTTCAATGTTTGAGCAAGCGATTGAAAAAAAACGTGAAAAAATGATTTATTTTGCTGAACGCTATGGAATGACTTCTCAAAAAACAGTGGATTGTAGCCAAGAACTGGACAGGCTCTTAAATGTAATTTGTCATGTACATACGGATTTACACCCTAATCAAACGTTCAAAACACACACGCAATAATGCGTGTGTTTCTTTTATTTCAAAAAAATACACATTTTATTGGAAACGCCCATACAATAGTAGAAAAGAAAATTTTAAAAACGAAGGGTGTTTTGTATGCCAGCTATGGTCGGACATATTCGTATCGTCAATATTGGATCAAGTGGTATTTTTCATATTGGAGATGTATTTGCGATTAGGCCTATTAGTTACTCACGTGCTTTCGCCGGGGCCGGCTCTTTTAACGTTGGAGATAACGTTTCTGTCTACAATTATCAAAGTGCAACGACTGTCAACGATTCAGATGTCGTCGATCAAGCGATAATTGGTTCAACTTAAAGGGGGCGATTATATTGAACTTTTATGTAAACCAAAGTATCGTCATCAACAGTATTAAAATTGATAGCATTACAACCTCTTCTGTGTTCCAAATTGGTACTGCCGGAAGTATTAAAGCCCTATCTAAATTTTCAAATACGGGCGGATTTACGGAGCCGCTTCGCCCATTACAGGCGAAAGGACAAATTATTTCTATCAAACCATCAACTAGTTCTTCTTAAGACATCCTTGTCATAAATATATAGTAGGAATATTTTTACCCTCCCTATTGAAAAGGAGGTTTCACAAATGAATCAAGATATATATACTTACTTACACCAACTTCAACAAGCTCTTCAAACACAACAAGCAGCCATCTTGAATTTAGAAGATCAAGTGCGCCAACTCCAAGAAGAGCTTAACGAATTAAAAAATCGCCCCTCCTCTTCTGTAGGAAAAGTGGAATACAAATTCGATCAATTAAAAGTCGAAAATTTAAATGGTACTTTAAATATTGGTTTAAACCCATTTTCAGCAAAAGGACAACAAATTGAAGATTTTCAAGTGGATACAGAAACATTAAAGGTAAACCCTGAAACCGAAACAAACCCAGACTTTTATCAAGGTATCCTCCAAGAAATGCATCGATACTTAGATGAAGAAGCATATAATCGTATTCTCCATTTTGAACAAGAAGAGAGAACACCGCTTGATGAAATGTATCGACAAATGATGGTGGATGACATAAAAAAACAGATGGAGCATCGACTCCCTTATTATTTATCACAAGCGCAATCATATGAAGGTATTTCAACAGATCCAGATTATTTACGAGATATCATTATTCAGGCAATGAAACAAGATATTGACAAAGCCTTTCTCTCCTTTATTCAGCACATACCAGGAAATTTCCGAAAGGAGTAATTATGTATGAACCTTAACGTTGTAAACCGTGAGTTAAAAGTCGGACAGATTAAAATGAACGGTGTATCGTCGTCCGCACTCTTTTTAATTGGAGATGCAAATCTCCTCATTCTATCTTCTATTCTCGATACACCATTTGAAACAGTTACAGAGGGTCCATTTGTACCATTAGTAACAGATGTCGCTCCTACTCCAGGTTAAGGAGACTGAGAAATTATGTTGCATCATGTGTCCATTGTCCAAAATGTTTCTATTATTTCTTTAGGGATTACTGCCGTATTTCAAGTTGGAGATGCAAACCAAATGGAATTAAAAAGTAGAGCTATTGCCGTCCACCGTGAAATTCCTTGTTATATACGGGGAGAAGGTCGCTTTGATGCTTTTGAAATCTTTACAGATGAACACATTACAATTCCAAAACGAACGACAGATGTAAAATTAAATATTGTAAATGAATGTCCTTTTATTGAAGTGAATAACGTTGAATTGCGGACACTTTTAAATTCTGGTTGCTTTCAAATTGGGAATGTTGATTATGCTTTTAATAACTCTCGTATTATGCAAATCCGCCAATATATTACGGATGAACCTTCCGCACAATAATTCATATAGTAATTAAAAAGCTTAGTAAAGTAGGTGGATGGTATGCCTTCGGTTGTAGGAAATCTCGTCGTGCAAAACAGTAACGGCTCTTTCAACTTAGGAGATTTTTATAACGTATCTCCGAAAGAAAACACGAAAGCCTATAACGGATCTGGAGCTTCTAATGTTGGGTTTGTCGTGAATACGTTTAACGGTGTTAGTGCAACAAATACGTTTGATTCTGATGTGGCAGATCAAGATCAGATTGGAACAGCGTAAAAAAAGTAGGAGATATTCTCCTACTTTTTTCTTTTATCTAATTCAAAATTATTAAAATGAAATTTTAATAAGCAAGAGCTTTACTGTCCACAAATAGTGGTATAAACAAGTAAGTAGTGAAGAAGCACTATTTCATTTTATTTAAATGATAACCCACTCTCCTCCAAAGCCCTCCTAAGCTTCGGCAAAGACGCTGGTCCCATACCATGCATTTTTAAAATTTCTTTTTCACTATATTTTGAGAGTTCTTCTATCGTTTGAATTCCGTGATGTTGCAGCGCATTTCGTGCTGGTGATGAAAGAAGTGAAAGAAATCCTGTTTTCGGCTTCTTTTCTTTCTCGCAAGTTGGGCAAGTTGGACAGTCGCTACTTTTGTAGTATTCATGTCCTTTTTCACACGTTCTTAACGTTTTTTCCGTTGCCATTTTCAAGTCCCTCTATTCTTCAATTTTTACAATATGATTGCCATCAAAGAAGTATAAGCATTTCTCTTTCACAGGATGTTGTAAGCTTTTCTCCAGTGCTTTTGCATATAACGAAAGCTGTACTTTATATCGATCTTCTAAAATTGGTTTTGCTTGTTCAAATCCGCCTGGGAATTTTCCTTCAATCGTATCTGTTTTGAAGTCGATTAACGTAATGCCGTCTTCCTCTTCAATCATGCAGTCGATAACCCCTTGGACAAGAATCGTTTCTTCACTCTTCCCTTGCCAATCTTGATATGCTTCTTCTGCTGCAAGCATCATCGTAAATGGTACTTCACGCTCAACACTTTTCGCCGCTAATACCCTTTTACCTAAGTCACTGTCGAAGAATGAAATTACTTTTTCAATGGCTATTTCTTCCGCCTGCTCGAATGTTAATAATTCCTTATTTACCATTCCAGCAATTTGTTCTTGAAGAACTTCAACCGTAATCGGCTTCTTCAAATCAACATGCTGCATAACGGCATGGACTGCTGTTCCGCGCTCTGCGTACGTTAACCCTTTTTTCTCCATAAAGCGCGGGCGTGTTTTAATTGGTGCACGTAGTTTTTTAATAAAGGCGTTATCGCTACCTTCTTCAGATTGATAATTTCTCTTTATTTCTGTAACAGATTGCTTCGCGCGATGAGATGTCGCATCCTCATATCCGTACTTCCACATTAATCTGTCGTACACTTCTTCTTTCCGCTCACTTTGCAGGGGAACAGCCTTTTTCTCACGAAGCGCTTCTAACAATTCTTGTTTCTCTTCTTGAACTGGCTCTGGTGCAAGTAGCGTATTACCGTCCACAACTTCTACTTTCCAGCTAGTGTCATACCCGTAAATTTCATCTGGAATACTTCCTTGTCCTAATTCAAGAAGCATTTCACTATCACGGTGTCTATATAATGAAGGTGCAATCCAGTCTAAATAACAAGACGCTCCGGCACGTATATGATCTGGTAATAACCATTCACTATGCTCCCTCGCATCAAGCCATTTTTCCATTTCCTTATTTGCATCCTTAACTGTTCCAATTAAAATTAACTTCTCTTTCGCACGCGTCAATGCTACGTATAGTACGCGCATTTCTTCCGCAATTAATTCCATTTTCATTTTACGCTTAATCGCAAGCTGTGATAATGTTGTATATTTAATTCGTTTGCGCGGATCGATAAATTGCGAACCGAAACCGAAATCTTTATGCAATAAGAAACGTTTCATTAAGTCTTGTGTATTAAAACGACGACCGAGTCCAGCTACAAATACAACTGGGAACTCTAGCCCTTTACTTTTATGAATCGTCATAATGCGAACAACGTCTTCTTGTTCACCGAGGGCCCTCGCCGTCCCCATATCATCACCGCGTTCTAAAATACGTTCAATAAAACGTAAGAAGCGGAATAATCCTCTAAATGATGTTGCTTCATATTGTCTTGCGCGGTCATATAGTACGCGTAAGTTTGCCTGCCTTTGCTTTCCAGCTGGTAAACCGCCAACGAAGTCGTAATAACCTGTCTCACCGTACACTTTCCAAATTAAATCAGAAAGTGATTGTTGACGTGCAAATTCACGCCATCCTTGTAGTAAGTTATAAAACCACTCTAATTTATCATGAAGTTCTTGCTCCTCTTCAAGCGGAGCCCCTTTTAAGAATGAGCTCATTACTTCATAAAACGAGCCTTTCTTTCCATGAGCACGAAGCGTTGCAAGTTCTTCATCGTTTAATCCAACGATCGGAGAACGAAGTACAGCTGCAAGCGGGATATCTTGCATCGGATTATCAATAACGCGGAATACGTTCATCATAATATTTACTTCCGTCGCTTCAAAGTAACCAGTCGCGAGGTCAGCATATACTGGAATTCCTTGTAATTTTAACTCTTCCATAATTTGCGGGGCCCACGGCATGGAGCGAAGTAAAATAACGAAGTCGCGGTATTGTACCGGACGCATACTATCCGTTTTACGATCATATACTTCATAACCTGAATCGACCATCGCTTTAATGCGCTGCGCCATAAGGCGAGCTTCAAGCTGTGCCTTTTCTACTTCCGAACCTTCTTCACCGTCTATTACTTCTTCTTCTGTTTGCTGAATGCATAGTAGTTCAGCCGCTACATCTTCACCTTCTGGATAGGTAGCACCTAGCTTTAGTTCAGCGTCAACATCGTAGTCAATTTCCCCAACTTCTTCGCCCATAATTTGTTTGAAAATAAAATTCGTACCTGCTAGTACTTCATGACGACTACGGAAGTTTTTCGCTAAGTCAATCTTCATTCCGCCGCCTAATCCTTCTTGTGTGAAGCGTTTATATTTTCCTAGGAATAGTCCTGGTTCGGCTAGTCGGAAACGATAAATCGACTGCTTTACGTCACCAACCATGAACAAGTTCCCTTCACTCTCAGAATCTTTCGTTACGAATTTAATAATGGATTCCTGTACAAAGTTCGTATCTTGATATTCATCGACTAATACTTCAGCAAATTTATTACGATATTGGAGCGCCACTGCTGACGGATTCATTTCACCATTTTCACTTGGTTCACTTAAAATTTGTAAACAGAAATGCTCTAAATCTGTGAAATCGACCATTCCTTTATCTCGCTTCATCGCTTGGAAACGCTCTGTAAATACTTTTACAAGTTGAACGAGCTTTTCTAATACTGGGTGCATATCTTGAAAATCTCGTAAGAAACTTTCAGGTTTGCGGCTAAATAGCTCTTCTTGTAATTTCTTCACTTCATCTTTCGCTTTATTACGAAGAGAGTCTACTTGTTTTACAATATCCTCGTTATAATCACTTTTCTTAATGCGCTTTAACGTTTGCCACGATACGTTTTGCATCGCTTCATACAAACTTGTCCACGATTCACGAGCAGCTGATGATAGCGTTCCAAGTAAAGCTGCATCTGCTTGCAACGTTTCAACGCGAGGCGCTGGACCGTCAGGAAGCATTGCGAGCTCCGTCGCTTTACGAATATGCTGTTCCGCTGTTTCAAGCTGGAATTTCACATCTTCTAATAAGTAAGAAGCGTACACTAAATCTTCAATTGTCTTTCCTTCTACGTCATATGCTTCTACTAATTTATCGAGCCATTTTTCCGGATTTGGATGCGCTCTTGACTCTGTATGAAGCGCTAAAATCATACGTTGTAAGTCATCATCACTACGGTCACTCGTATAACGATCAACAAGTTCAAAGAAGATTGTATTATCTTCGATTCCGTACTCTTCTTCTAATATGTCATCTAGCACTTCTTCTTTTAACAATTCATTTTCTGTTTGATTCGCAATACGGAAACGAGGATCCACATCAAGCATGTAATAGTATCCTCTAATTACTTGTAAACAAAAGGAATGAATCGTCGAAATAGAAGCTTTATTTAATAAGCTCAGCTGCTTTCTAATGTGCTGAGAGCCTGGCTCATCAATTAATACTTTTTCTAACGCTTCCCCAATTCTGTTTTTCATCTCTTGCGCCGCTGCATTCGTAAATGTTACAACGAGCAGGCGGTCGACATCGACTGGATTCTCTTCATTAATAATCTTTTTAATAATACGTTCAACTAATACTGCTGTTTTACCTGATCCAGCTGCAGCCGCAACTAAAATATCACGTCCGTTCGCTACAACAGCTTTCCACTGGTCATCTGTCCATTGACTACCTTCTGGTTTTTTAGGCCAATTTTCTATCATTCTCCGCCAACCTCCTCTCTTATTTTCTCCATCGCTTCGCTATCTTTCATATCTTTTAACGATCGAAACTGATTATCTTCAAGTGACTCATCAAATTGACAAACAGATTTGAAGTTACAGAACGTACATGCTGCTTTATTTCCCATTTTATAAGGAGCAATATCGATAACACCTTCTGTAATATCTTTTCCGATATTTTCAAACGTATGGTGTACATATTTTTGCAGTACGTTAAACTCTTGCTCACTTGCAATACTTGAACGCGCACTAAAGCTACCGTCTTTTTTCAGGCCAGCAGAAATAATATCCGAACTTCCTGTTGAAAGTTTGTTATCCATTAAACGAACAACGTCAGCATCTCCTAATACGAGTCCTTTCATTTTAAATTTCTTTAAAATTTCTTTTTCAATTTCAGCTTCAGATGCGTCACCTTTCATCTCAACGATTGGGTTATGAATATGAAAATACAATACACCAGCTGGTGATGCTGTGTGACCTTTTTTCATCCAGGTCTGTGCATTCGAAGTAACAACATCTAAATACGTTAACATTTGAAGTGCTAATCCGTAATACACTTCCGTTAAATCTAACGCTTTTGAACTTGATTTATAATCAATAATACGTAAGAACGTCCCGTTTTCATCTTCTGCCTTATCAACACGGTCAATACGGCCGACTACTTCCATCTTCACACCATTTGGTAGTGAGAATTCCATCGGCGGAAGTGATCCTGTACCGCCCATACCGAACGGCACTTCTAAATCAACTGGTACGAATCCGCTCGACTTCGCATGTTCACGAAGAATGATTGACGTACGGAAAATGATTTGTTGTAGTTTTTGTTTTAAATAGAAATGACGGTTTGAACTTAATAAAATTTGTCGTTGTAATAACGGTGCGATTTCTTCTATTACTAAAACAGAAAGATGCTCACACTCTTTTATGGATAAATCCGCCCAAGTACGGTTTTCACGCAATAACTTGTCCGCAATTTTCTTTAATGCCGCATGGAATAATTCGCCGATATCTGGCGCATCAAGCTTGAAAATATCACGCTCTCTAAGCGATAAACCGTGCTGCGCAAAATGAGCGTATGCACAACGGTTAAATAGTTCCATACGAGAGACGCTTCCTTTAATTATATCTCCATATAAATCTCTACTTACTGCTGTACTTAGTTTCTTCGCACGATTTCGATAGAATAAACTTGATAAGACGCGGCTACTTTTTTGTTTCCATTCATCTGAAGTTACGTAGAAGTTGTATACGTCCCACCAAAAGTCTAAATTCCCTTCAAATCCGTATCGCTTCCACGTTTGTAGTTGCTGCATAACGTAAGATAACGTTACTTCTGGCGTTGCTACGTATGAAATTTGTTCTGAACGTGATAAATCATTTACGTCATTCGTAATAAATGAATCTTTCACATTAGGGAACATTCTTTTTATTTTCTTAATAAAGCTAGACGCAAGTAACGTCTTTCCTTCTTCATCTGCAAGCGGGCATGAAATGTATAACTTCTCAGATGCTCTCGTTACCATTTGATACATAACGAACTGTTCTTCTAACAAAGTTTGTCTCGTCGTTGGCGCTAATTCAATTCCTGCCGCACCAAGAACTTCTCTTTCCTCATCAGAAAGCATACCTTCATCCATAGGTGCTGCTGGAATAACCCCCTCATTTACACCTATAATAAACGTTGCTTTCACGTCAGATAACCTGGAGTGATCAATATTAGCAATTAATACTTGGTCTAATGAAGGCGGAATATTAGCAAATTGAAGTGCCTCAAGACCTGTCGACATAACGTCCGTAAACATAGAAAGAGACATTTTCTCATCACCAAGCATCTCTACAAACGTATCAAGAAGGCTCATTACCTCTTCCCATACTTGTTCATGATCTGTCGCAAATAAGAAATCTCCACTTTCTTCTGCACGTATACGTAATTCTTCTAGTTTCTTTGGAACATCCAGCTCTTCTAAAAATAAGTAAACTGCTTCACACATTTGCATAACTGTTCCTGCACGCTTTAACCTTTTTTGCATGCGAATAACAGGTGTTCTTACAACGTCACGTAGCCTATTTATTTTCTCTTCCATTTCACGTTCACTGTCTGTGATCATCCCGTTCGTATCATCAAGAGAACGATAACGGCGATACATCCATGGATCCTCTGAAGTCCATCTCTTTCCTTGTACACCGTACGCTAAACAGTAATTTTCAAATTCATCCATTTCTTCACGCATCGTTTCTTTTCTTACGTCTAATGGATATAAAAGCTCTGTTTTCACGCAGCGGAACACCGCATCATAACGCCAATTCCCACTAATAATCTCGAGTGCAGAACGAATACATTCTACTAATGGATGGTGTGACATCGGGCGCTTTTCATCGATGAAGTGCGGGATATTGTAATCTGTAAATAACGTTCGCATCACATCGTAATAACTTTCCCCATTACGAAGAAGTACTGCAATATCTCGGTAACGATATTTTTCATCCGCAACAAGTTTACGAATTTCACGAGCAACACCTTCTACCTCCGCTCGTAAATTCGCAGCTGTACTAATCGTTACACTCGCTTCATCGTTAAATTTTTCATTCGGACGCGCTTCATAATGAGCTTCTAAATGCGCTAATGCTGGAGAATGAAAACGCGGCTGTTCCATAAGTGGAATTGTTTTTTCAATTTCTATTTTTTCTTCACGCGCTACTTGTTTTATTTTTTCATACGTTACCGTCGTTTCATAAAATAAATCGAGTTCATTTACTGGCTGCGCTAACGTTTTTTCATCTATCGTTAACGTGATCGTAACTCTCGCTCCGCAAATCATAAGCTGTCTTACAATCTCTAACTCTTGCGGGGAGAATGAATGAAATCCATCTATATAAATTTCCGCACCATTTACATATTCAGACTGCGGAAGCTTTTCCACTAGCAATTGCAAGTAGTCTTCTGAATCTAAATATTTTCCGATTAAAGCACGTTCAAAATCATCATATAGTAGTTGTAAATCATACACTTTATTCGCTAATAGCTTTTGCTCGGCACTGCTACTATGCGCATCTAATTGTTGCCACATTTCATATACGTTAGATGGCGTTACATTGTAACGTTTAAACTCTGCAATCATACTGCCCAGATGTTCAAAGAAACCGTTTTGCTCCGCTGCTTTTTGGAACACCGATAACCCATCTTTACGAGACTCTACAATTTTACGAAGTAACATATGTACACCCGCTTCATCAATATGAAGACGACTCGCTCCGCCAACTTCTTGTAGTACCTTCCACGCTAATCGTGAAAAACTAAAAACTTGTGCCCGAATAGAACCTCTTACATCCTCACTTCCAATTAACGCCTGCTGCGTCTGGAATGTCATCTGTTCTGGCACAAGATATAATATTGTTTCCCCTCTCGGGCGCTGTTTTAACTCTTCTTGCACTTCGTGTAAACAAAGTGTACTTTTTCCACTTCCCGCTCTACCAATCACAAATCGAAGTGACATGTAACCCCACCTTTCACTTACATAACGAACGTTAGTTTGCTACTATAATTGTATTATAGGACACGAAAAAAGACAAACGGAGTAGTTTGCCTTTTTTTATACTTCTACCTATTATATCAACCTTTTGAAAAATTCGTTTGCACCTCTTGAATTGGCCAATATCGTAAATCAACTTTACCGACAACTGTATCAGCTTTTACAAATCCAAAGTGTCTACTATCCCAGCTCCCGAGGCGGTTATCACCTACTACAAAAATATATCCAGGTGGCACCGTTTTTTCCTTAGTTAACTCTTCTAGCGTAAAGTCACCTGTTAGTTGTCGTCCATTTATCTCCTTCTTATATTTCTCTAAATAAGGTTCATCCACGAATTGTCCGTTTATATATAATTTATCATGCTTATATTCAATATGATCTCCAGGTAAACCGATAATCCGCTTTACATAGTCCTCTTTTTTATTCGCATGAAACACCACAACGTCAAATCTGTTCAAGTCCCCAACTTGATAACTCACCTTATTTACAACGAGCATATTGCCATCTTGTAATGTCGGCATCATTGACTTCCCCTCTACAACGTACGTCGAAAAGAAAAACGTTCGAAAAAATACAGCTAATAATACACCAATTAAAATTGTTCGTATCCACTCTATGCCTTCTTTTTTCAAAGTTTTCTTCATCTGCTTCTCCCCTTATCCTTTAATACTGAAGCTTTCCTTTACAAAGAAGACTATTCTTAATGCAGTTCTAACTTTACTTCGATTTTCTTACCGACATACCATAAAATAAAAATACCAATCGCTACAATGACTGATTTCACTGGATTATGAATAAATGACATTAAATCATGACCGATATACGTTAAAATAAAAATCATCACAAGTTTTCCGAATGCTAACGCTAGCCCAAACTGTTTTACACTAATTCGGGATAAACCAGCGACAACATTTATTAATGCTGACGGTGTAAATGGAAAACAAAATATAACAAAAATCGGTGCAAATCCTTTTCTTTCAATCCATCCCATTGCTTTTCGTACTCTCTCATGCTTATTTACAAACGAAAAGAAACGACTGCGACCAAAATGGCGGATGATGAAAAAGACAAGTAATGCACCCATTACTGATCCAAGCCATGAATAAAGAAAACCGAGCCAAAAGCCAAATGCAACAGCATTTGCCAGTACAAATACAATAAGCGGTAATGCTGGAATCAACGCCTCTATCATCGGTAAACCAATACCAAGAAGTGGTCCGAACGCTTTATAACTCTCAACAATATGATCCATATTTTCTGGTGAAAAATACTCTTTGATTGTCTGAAAATCCATTCTACACTTTACCCCTTTACTCTAAATACTATCCCTACTGTATCATTGCTTATATGAAAGAGGAAATGGTAGATACGACATATGGAGATGTATTTATTAAAGTTTCCATATCTTTCATAAGAATTCCTTCATTATTTAGCTATGATAATCTATCAATATTTGACAAGATATTACATATTAATAACACCACATCCAACAATATCCTTATATCCCTTCAAAAATAGTATATTACAAATAATTTATTTAAATATAAAAAAATAGTATTTTTTACATTTTTTATTAAAATAACAACATAAATCTGTTATACTAAATATCGCAATATATTTATTTTATGTTTCTAGGAGGAAATACTTTGAAAGACACAGTAAAATTATTAAAATGGGTTACTGGTGCCTTAGAGGCTTTACTGGGAATACCTGTACTCGGAGGAACTATTGTTGTTTCTTTACTTTGGTTACCACTTCTTTTCATGCTAGTATTACATATCGTCACTTTAGTATTGGCTAAAAAAGCTAATATGAGTGCTAACGGTAATGTGCTAGGAATTGTAACTTCTTGCCTTGCATGGATTCCGTTTGTAGGAATGATTTTGCATATTTTATCAGCTATCTTCATTATGATGGATGCTGCCCGTAAGGAAGAAACTTATTAATATTTAAATAGCAAAAAAGCTGTCCTAGAATGCCGCTTAAAGCAACATTCTAGAGGCAGCTTTTTCTATATTACACTTCTTCTTCTCTAACAACATACACTTTCTCATAAGCGGGTCTTAATGTTGATTCCTCTTTTTTATCAACCTCTTTAAAACAAGGGCTCCCTTGTTTTTTCCTACGATCTTCATATTCAGTACGTAATTTCGCTGTACGATTTTGTTGATTTTCAAAACTAGTTTTTGATATTTCTAATTTCACAGCAAAACCATTTATAAATCTAATAATAAGATTTCCATCTTTTAATTCTTTGTTACTTTCAATATAAAAATGAGACAACCAAGCGCACTCTTTTCTAGAGTAAGAATAGGTAGGGAAAAAATAAAGTTGATCTGCTGGACTAATCGCAATCGGTGCTTTATGTGTAATATGAGTTAACTCTTTCGTTCCTTCTTTTCTGCCTAAGAAACTAGAGCCATGCTTGCGGCAACTTCTTTCTATAATATCTAGAGGTTTTTGAAATACGAAAAAAGAATCATTCATTTCAACGACTCGCGTAACAATTTTCTTTTCACTTAGAATAACAGGAAGTAAGGCCATCGTATTTTTCGTTACAACATAATTTTCGACATAGCGTTCCACTTTACTTTCCATACTCCATTATCTCCTTTTTTCCATTTATATTAGCAGCTGCATATATAATTTTAGCATCTATGAAAAGGAAATAGCTTACAAGTTCCGCTTTTTTACAGTTTTTTATCATTTATCAAACATTTGTTAAATAATAAAATCACAATATAGTAATTTTTTAATTTTAAAGTTATAAAAACAACATTTATACTACCTATAAATATTTATTATCCCTTCCTATTTTCACATCATTAAAGCAGTTAACTTTGCTATAATTAAAATGTAAATCCAATATATAGAGGGCCACTATGGAAGAAAAAGAAATCCAACCATCGATTCAAATGAAAAATAGTAGCATCATTATCGTGAAAAACTCAGCTAGTATTATATTCGGTTTATTTTTCATTCTGCTATTCTTTGCCAAACCGTTTCGTAAATCAAAATGTACAGAATGTAAAAAACGTGAGAAGAAAAAATCAGGGCAAGAACAATAAAAGGCCTTCCTTTATGGAATGCCTTTTTACATTTGTAGTATCATTTTATTTATTCTTCTTAACCCTTAAAAAAAACAACTATATTTTCTTCCAAGGTTCTCTACATCTTTTTTGATTTGTAATATGCTCCTTATATAAAACATGAGAAAGAGTATTTGTACTTGTTACCCGCTTTTAATTTTTGTTAAAAAATTAAAATTTGTACATCTTTATCCATCACTAACAATTCGTTAATTAGTTAACTTTGTAATATAAGTTTTGTATATAATTTCATTCAAAAACACAATATATAAGTAGCTAGTTATAATTACATTACTTTTTATCGAATTCCCAAAAGGAGCTGTATACTTATGGATAAAGAAGATCTATTAAGCCAGCAGGTTAATAGCATCCCCTCAGATGCTCTGAATACCCCTAGTAAGGAACAAGAACAACTGTTAGAAACATCATCTCAAAACGTACAAAATTCCAACAACAATGCTAACAAAAAAGATGTTACTCAAGGTCTATCTAGAAAAGATTTCCCCATTTCAACAGAGAAAACAAATTTATAGTTATTTACTATCATACGCAGCAAATGCTCTTGCTGAACTAACTCTTCTACAGAAACTAATACGCATTCCCGATAATTTTTTACCAGTTTTAACATAAAAAAAAGAGAGTTACATATAAAAACAGGCTCTGGAAAAATTTTCTCCACAACCTAAAAAAAGGATGGCATTAGCCATCCTTTTTTCCATCATCAACTATAAAATTATAGTTTGATTACGTTTTTAGCTTGAGGTCCACGGTTACCGTCTTCGATTTCGAAGCTAACTTTTTGACCTTCTTCTAGAGATTTGAAACCGTCAGTTTCGATTGCAGAGAAATGTACGAATACGTCGTTTCCACCTGGAACTTCGATGAAACCGAAGCCTTTTTCGTTGTTAAACCATTTTACTTGTCCTGTTACTGCCATAATTATTTCCTCCTAAGAAAATACAAATTTTAAATTTTTTAGTCTTCCTGTCTAAAAAAAGAATCCACACATTATCAAATACGAAACATAAACTAGTTCTCACATACTTTTTCTCGTTCGTTTTCAGCACTTGATAACATATGGATTGCTTAATTTAACTATTCAACTGACATTATCATAGCACATTAAAATAAAATGTACAATCTTTTTCGAAAATAGAATTTCTAATTTTTAGTATTTCTTATAAAATATAATTATCTCTATTCTAAATAAGGAGGAGTTTATGACCAATAAAATTCCTAAAAAAACATTAAAAAGAATTGAAGAGGATATTGAAAATAATAATCTTGGAAAAGCAAGAGATAGATTGCATGGCCTCATCTTTACATACCCAAATGAATTACATCTTCGAAAACAACTCGGAGATATTTATTATAAATTACAATATCCGGAAATGGCTGGACGTTACTGGTATCTAGAAGAGCATAAAACAGATATTATGCATGAATCATGTTTATTATTTGAAAAATCAATGGGAAATAATCCTCATCATATTGCACGTGCTTTAAAGTTTAAAGGCGATTCTATCCATATAAAGGGTTTGGATAAAGATAAGCCCTTATCTTCAGTGCAGAAAGAAGTAGTAGAGAATTTAGTTTATGAGTATAAAGAAACATGGCAAGATAAGCTAGTTCCTTTTGGCTGTCTAGCATTGCTTGCTTCCCTTCTCTTTTCTGCCATTGTTGGTCTATTCACTATTTGGAATTGGATTTTTTAATCACAGGGGGGAATTTTCACATGTCAAACTACGCTAAAGAAGAAAGACTAACAGGGGGAAACGTCTCAAACGTATATCGTTCTGAAAATACTGTTCGGCGAGAGTTAAAGCTAGGCAGTGAAAAGATTCATAAGCTATTGCAACACTTAGAAAACAAAGGATTTCATTATGCTCCAAAGTTTTTAGGTGTAGATGAAAAAGATAGAGAGATTTTATCCTTTATTGAAGGAGAAGCTGGCAATTATCCTTTAAAAGAATATATGCGATCTAATGATGTATTAAAAGAAATCGCAAAGATGCTCCGCCTTTACCATGATGCCGTAAGTGATTTTCCGTTATTAGATGATTGGAAACCGATGGATCACACTCCAAATAACATTGAGGTTTTATGTCACAATGATTTTGCCATATATAACATTATTTTTAATAATGAGAAGCCAGTAGGGATTATTGATTTCGATGTTGCTGCTCCTGGTCCAAGACTATGGGATATCGCTTATACACTCTATACTTGTGTGCCTTTAAGTAGAGTGTATTATACAGAATCTGGTGAAGCCGTTCATTATGACTCATCGCAACATGCAGATCGTATTAAAGAGAGAGTGAATTTGTTCGTTCAGTCCTATGATAAAAATATGGATGAAGATTACTTAGGAATGGTGTTACTTCGATTAGAAGGGTTATGTACATATATGAAACGAAAAGCGCAAGAAGGCGACTTGAATTTCCAAAGAATGATCGATGAAGGACATCTAGAGCATTATGAGAAAGATATGAAGTTTATTCGTGATCATAGGGCTGAGTGGAGTTGATTTAGTAATAAAGAAAAGTTAGTATTGTTTTTTGCCGACAACTCAATCTCTCTTTTCGAATCTTTTAGAAAATAATAAGGGGCACCCTTCAAAAAGGTGCCCCTTCCTTTTATTTCGTAAACTGTGCTTCTTCTGTAGATCCTTTTAACGCTGTCGTTGATGAAGTTCCGCCCGTAATCACTTGTGCCACTTCATCAAAGTAACCTGTTCCCACTTCGCGTTGATGACGTGTTGCAGAGTAGCCGTGTTTTTCAGCTGCGAATTCTGCTTGTTGTAGTTCAGAGTATGCTGCCATGCCGCGCTCTTTATAGCCACGTGCTAGTTCAAACATACCGTAATTTAATGAATGGAATCCAGCAAGTGTTACGAATTGGAACTTGTAACCGTAAGATGCGATTTCCTTTTGGAAGCTTGCGATTGTTTTTTCATCTAGTTTTTGTTTCCAGTTGAATGAAGGTGAGCAGTTATATGCAAGTAGCTTCCCTGGATGCTCCTTATGAATTGCGTCCGCAAATCGTTTTGCATCTTCTAAATTTGGTTCTGACGTTTCACACCAAACGAGGTCTGCATACGGTGCATACGCTAAACCGCGCGCAATTGCTTGATCAAGACCTGCATTCGTACGGTAAAACCCTTCTGGTGTTCTTTCTCCTGTAATAAATGCTTTATCAACAGGATCGATATCGCTCGTAATTAAATCAGCTGCATCCGCATCTGTTCTTGCAACGATAATTGTCGGCACTCCCATTACATCTGCTGCAAGGCGTGCAGAAATTAAATTGCGTACTGCTGTTTGCGTTGGTAGTAGTACTTTTCCGCCTAAATGGCCACATTTTTTCTCTGAAGATAATTGATCTTCAAAATGCACACCTGATGCACCTGCTTCAATCATACCTTTCATCAGTTCGAATACATTTAATTGCCCACCAAATCCAGCTTCTGCATCTGCTACAATCGGTACGAAATAGTCTGTATCATCGCTTCCTTCCATATGCTGAATTTGATCCGCACGTTGAAGCGTTTGATTAATTCGTTTTACTACAGCAGGTACGCTGTTCGCTGGATATAAACTTTGGTCTGGATACATATGCCCAGAAAGGTTTGCATCAGCTGCTACTTGCCAACCACTTAAGTAAATCGCTTTTAACCCAGCTTTTACTTGTTGCATCGCTTGGTTTCCTGTTAATGCGCCAAGTGCGTTAATATAGTCTTCTGTATGAAGCGATGTCCAAAGCTTCTCAGCACCACGACGCGCTAACGTATGTTCAATATCAATTGACCCGCGCAGGCGAATTACATCTTCTGCCGAATATGGACGTGTGATCCCTTTCCAACGCTCATCTAATTCCCAGCTTTCTTGTAACTTCTCGATTCTTTCGTTTTTCATTTGTTCCATCCCCTTTTCATTTTTTATAAAATTTCATAACCCGGTAATGTTAAAAATGGTACGAATTCATCATTCCGAACGAGATTTGTAAACAACGTTGTCGCCTCTTGGAATCTCCCTTTCTTAAAGGCTTCCTTACCAATCTCTCTTTCTATTTTTGCTAATTCTTCTTCTTTTAACTCTTCCATTAATTCAAGCGTAATATTACGACCATCATTTAGTTTTCCACCTTCATGACGAATCCATTGCCATACTTGTGCTCTTGAAATTTCAGCTGTTGCCGCATCTTCCATTAAGTTATAAATGGGTGCTGCTCCCCGTCCGCTTAACCAAGATGCAATATATTGAATACCTACGCTAATATTCATGCGAAGGCCCTCTTCTGTAATCGTTCCCACCGGTACCTCTAGTAAATCGTTTTCTGTTACACATATTTCTTCACGTTTTCTAAAAATTTGATTTGGTGTTTTCATAATGTGATTAAACACTTCCATTGCAACCGGTACAAGTCCAGGGTGGGCAACCCAAGTCCCGTCATGACCGTCTAAAGCTTCGCGTTCCTTATCAGCACGCACTTTTTCAAAAGCTGCTTCATTTGCTTCTGGATTATTTTTAATCGGAA
The DNA here is from genome assembly GCF_022663835.1 of Bacillus cereus group sp. BfR-BA-01347. Classification (NCBI taxonomy): domain Bacteria; kingdom Bacillati; phylum Bacillota; class Bacilli; order Caryophanales; family Bacillaceae; genus Bacillus; species Bacillus cereus group sp. BfR-BA-01347. Next base: position 35,231 of record NZ_JAKUGG010000023.1, read on the forward strand.
TTTGTGCCGCCATTCCTCCAATTGCTGGTGCATTACGGCGGTGACATGTTTGAATTACTTTCAAAGAATACGAACGCATAAATGGCGCCGTCATCGTGACTTGTGCTCTATCTGGTAGTAAGAATTTATTATGATTACGGAAACTCTTTAAAAAGCTAAAAATATAATCCCATCTTCCGCAGTTTAAGCCAGCAGAATGATCTTTTAGCTCATACAAAATTTCATCCATTTCAAACGAAGCATGAATCGTTTCCAGTAACACAGTTGCTTTAATCGTTCCATTTGGAATGCCGATATATTTTTGAGCAAATACGAATACATCATTCCATAATCTCGCTTCTAAATAACTTTCCATTTTCGGTAAGTAAAAGTATGGGCCGCTCCCTTTCGCTAAAAGAGCTTTCGCATTATGGAAAAAGTACAAGCCGAAATCTACTAAACTACCCGACATATTTTTCCCATCAACTTGCATATGCTTTTCCTCTAAATGCCATCCTCTTGGACGTACAATGAGTACAGCTGTTTTCTCATTTAATCTATATTCTTTCCCTTTATCATTTTCATGTGAAATCGTTCCCTTTACTGCATCTCGTAAATTGATTTGACCTTCAACTGCGTTTTCCCAAGTTGGTGCATTCGAATCTTCAAAATCCGCCATAAAAAGATGCGCTCCTGAATTTAAAGCGTTAATGACCATCTTTCTATCTACCGGTCCAGTAATCTCTACGCGACGATCCTCTAAGTCTTTTGGCAGCTTGGCAATTGTCCAATCCGCTTCACGTATGTGTTTTGTTTCTTCTAGAAACTTCGGAAACTCCCCTGCATCAATTCTCTTTTGTTTTTCTACACGTTTTTGTAAAAGTTCTATGCGGCGCTCATTAAAATTCTCATGTAGTTCCTTCAAAAAACTAAGCACCTCAGGTGTCAATATTTCGTTGTACGCTGGTAACATTTCTCCAACGAGTGTAACCCGTGAAGTTTGCGTCGACATATTAGCATCCCCTTCTTAAACTGTTTTATAACAGATTTGATTTCATGTTTTATATTATATAACAAATCTTCAGAAAAGGAAGTTTTTTTTTGAAAATTCATTTCATTTTTTTTCAAAACGTCATTCTTTCGCGCTTTATTTTATAAAAAAAAGGCCGCTGTTATACAACAACGACCTTTTTGTATTATTTTTAAATTTCACTTTGACTAGTTAAACTTTATTACTGCCCTTGTTCCATATCATGCAATATTGCTCTATGTAAAAACTGTGCGTATTGTTCTCTCGTTACCTTCATAGACGGACCGAATTTACCTTCTCCGATTCCCATTGTAATACCATTTGTTTGTACTGCACTAATTGCATTCGTTGCCCATGAATTTGCTGAAACATCATTAAAGTTATGAGATCCTTTTGCCTGTAAGTCAAAAGCATTCGTAAGAACTTGTGCCATTTCCGCACGCGATAACGTTGCCTTCGGTCTAAAGTTTCCATTCTCGTCTCCCTGGAAAATTCCGATTTCCGTTAAAGCCAATATCTCCTCGATAAAGCTTGTTGAATTTTCATCGATATCTCCATATGGGTTTTCATATTCATCTTGTTCTTCCATATCAAACACACGGTAAATTAAAGCTGCAACTTGCTCACGTGTTACATTATCCCCAAAACCGAATATTCCATCACCATATCCCAAAATGATTTCTTGCTCCGCTAATTCATGAATTGCCTCATATGCCCAATGTCCTTTTGGTACATCTTGAAATACAATTGTATTTGTTTTTTGCAACGGTGCACTTTCCGCTTTTACACTATCACTCTCTGCTGAGAATAACACCCCACCCATAATTGTTAATGCTGTAGCTGTTTTTAATAATTTTTTGCTCATCCAATTATCTCCCCAATATGCATATGTTTTTTTAAAAATATACAGAATAAATGGTATAGCGACAATATATTTTTCGACACATTTCGTGACGGTTTTGTGAATCATATTACACATCATGTCTTTTTCATCGGGTTGATTATAAAGCTTGTGTATAACCATAAAAATACATAAATACGAATAATAATTCTTTTTAAACAAACAAAAAAGCACAAATATTTCTATTTGTGCTTTCATATTTCACTCTACTTCCAATCCTCTTTCAAATGATAATTAATAATCGCATTATTAATAAACTGAGCATATTGCTCTCTAGGTACAGGGCGATTTAATTCATACATGCCATTCCCAGTTCCTCTCACAACATTATTAGATTGTAACGCACTAATCGCATCTTCTGCCCAGTGGCCTTTTGGAATATCTTTAAATGTATGTTTTTGGTTCGTTTCAAAATTAAATGCTCGTTTTAAAATGACAGCCATTTCCGCTCTAGAGATTGGTGCTTTCGGCCTAAAATCCCCTTGGCCATCCCCTGTAAAAACACCACGTTTTGTTAACGCCAAAATTTCCTTTTTAAAAGTTGTTGTACTATCAGAAACATCTTTATATGGATTCGCTACTGGCCCTTCTTCTTTTATCTCAAGTGTTCTGTAAATAGTCCCAGCTACTTGTTCACGTGTTATAAGATCGCCAACACCATACTTCCCGTTTCCATACCCTAATATAATTTTATGATACGCTAAATCCATAATAGCATCATATGCCCAAAATCCGTATGGAACATCTTCAAACACAATCATTTGTGGATACTCTTCCGCTTTTACAGGCATCACATTCGTCCCTGCAAATATACCTCCTGCCATTGTCGCAATCATCATTACACCCAATATTTTTTTCTTCATTATCCTCTCTCCCTATTTCATTCAAATAAAATGAACTTCATTGTTTCAGGAGTACTATTTTTTGGTGAATGTAAGATAAAATGCAAATCTTCTAGAAGAAATATTTCCACTACCTTTCTGCTTTATGCCTCCTTCTTTCTTTTTCAAAAAGGAAGTTGTTACATCTAAGGTGTTATATACTAAAACATTCTACAATTTCTTTATAAACTCCTTTTCACTTTATAACTTCCCTTTATTGGCACCTAAAGGAGATACCTAATGGAGGCTACTATATTGATGGGTTATATTTCAAGGGTAGCATTTTTCGCTGAATTTTGAGGTGGGGGTCTTACTGCCCAGCAAATAACGGGATAAAAAAATCATCCTTTTTTCTTAAAAGAGGATGATTTTTTTATCTTTATTAACACTCAAATATGCTACTACTTTTGAAGAGTAAATTGGGCAACTATTTGTTTTAGTTTTCCTGCTGCGTTATGCATATGTTCAATTGAAACCGAAATCTCTTGAACAGATTTTTCTTGCTGTTGAATAGACTCTTTTACCCTATCAGTTCGGTCAGATGATCTTTGGGAAATTTGAGCCATGTCTTCTGCAGAAGCCGAGATTTCCTCACTACTCGCTGCAATTTCATCTGTTGACATAGATACCGTTTGAATTTGCTCAGATACTTGCTGTACTTTTTCTGTAATTGTTCCAAATACTTTTTCTGTATGCATTACTACTTGTGTGCCTGCCTGTACCTCATTATCTACTTTCCCCATCATATGTACCGTATGGTTCGTTGTTCCCATAACTTGAGTAATAAGATTCTCAATTTGTTTTGCAGAATCACTAGATTGTTCTGCTAATTTCCTCACTTCATCTGCCACAATTGCAAATCCTCTACCACTTTCACCAGCACGTGCAGCCTCAATTGCAGCGTTTAATGCTAATAAGTTAATCTGGGAGGTAATACCTTGCATCACATCAATGATTTTAACAATTTCTTCTGATTGTTCTTTCATAGTCTCTACTTGTTTCACACCGCTATGTACCGAATTTTGGATTGTATCCATCTGTTGAATCATTTGTTTCATTAATTTGTTACCATTCTCTGCATCTAATGCTGATTGAGCAGATAATTCATTTACAGAGGATGATGTATTGACTATACTCTGCATTCCTTGTGTCAACTCTTCCATCGCACCCGCAGTTTGTTCCATTGCTTGCATTTGACTTTCTGCACCATTTGCAACTTCTTCAATATCCATAGTGATTTTCTTCGCTGCACTACTAGATACTTCTGATGCAGATACTACTCCGTCTGCATGTTGGAATAAAAGCTGAATATTATTCTCTACTTCTTGCATATTTGTTCTTAGCCCTGCAATCATCTCGTTAAAATTACTTACTAATACACCTAATTCATCCTTAGCAGTATAATCACCATGTACGGTTAAATCTCCTTCTTTCGCTCTTTCCATCATACGACTAACCGTTTGTAAAGGAGCAACTATAAGCTTGCTAATAATATAACTTACTATACATATAACGATTGTAGTAACTACTACAAGAATGATAAAGGTAATAACGGATCGATCAATCATTTTTTGAGAATCTTTAAATACTTGGTCAGCTAAATTTGAAACATACGATTCTAGATCCACTGCATAACCAGCTAACTCTATTCCCTTCGGTTTTAATTCCTTCTGAAATTCATGTACCATTTGTGGCTCGTTTGTTGCCTTCGCCTTTTCAAATAATTTTTTATATGTATCTTTATAACTTGGTAAAGATTTCTTCATCTTCTGAAACAGTTCATCCTCTTGCTTACTTAAATTAAAACCATCATCATATTCTTTTAATAAAGAATCATATTTTTTAAGATCCTTTTCAATATTATCAATTATTCCCTCTTTATTTGCTACTTCATTTTGTGACGCCGTAATTAATTCTAATAAATTATATTCTAGTGAATTTTGTGTGCGAAGCATTCCTTCTAATAAAATTGCAGAATATTGATAATCATCTACTACAACCTCTGTATCATGCTTAATCTTATTAATAGAACTAATTGCTACACTGCTTATAATTACCATACCTAAAACTGCTAATGAAATAAGCGACAATAATTTATATTTCACTTTTAAATTTTGTAAAAAATACATTTTTCCACCTTTATTCCTTTATATATAGATTTTTAGAATTTTATAGCTTATTATTTACAAAATCACAATAAAAAGCAATGATAAATATTCCCAATATGAAACTTATATCTCTATAAAAAAAGAAGTAGCTATCATGCTACTCCTTTTTGCTTTGTTTCTCATATTGTTCAAACGTATGAATTCTTTCAAAAATTGGTGGGTGCGTGTATAAGAAAAATTTCACTAACGCAGGCGGATTTACTTGGCTTAAACTTGTTTTTGATAAATATTGAAAAGTTTTCACACCAGATTTCCCGTCCTTCGTCATATTTAAAGCATATTGATCTGCGGCTCTTTCTTCTATACGTGAAACGTAGTTTGTTGCTGGTTGTGCTGCAAAAGAGAGTATAGAAGAAATTAAGAAAAATAAAGGTAAAATGGAGAAACATGCCACTTTTGAAATTTGCAATGTATCTCCCCATTTGCGAATACACATATTTATAATACGACTAATTAAAAACATACCTATAAACGATAGCAACACATAACTTGCAACGCCAAAATATATATGTTTCATAACATAATGCCCCATTTCATGGGCCATTATAAATAAAATCTCTTTATCTTTTAACTGCTTAAGTGTTGTATCCCACATTACAATACGGGCGTTAGGGCCAATTCCTGTTACGTAAGCATTTAATGCATTCGTTTTTTCTGACATATTTACTTCATATACGTGTTTAGCAGGAATGTCCGCTTTGTCTGCTATCGCTAAAATTTTCGTTTCTAATTCTTTATTTTTCAGCGTCGAGAAGTCGTTATACAGCGGATCAATAACGACAGGCTGTATGAATGTTAAAAAGATTGTAAATGGAACAGAGAGTGCCCACCCTGCTAGCCACCATCTCTTCGGAAATTTACGGATAAGCCATAATAGAACGGTAACTACGATTAACATAGTCGCATAACTTTCCCAAAAACCGATAACATGATCTTTTATCCAGCTTTGTGTACTTTGTGTTGAAATGCCGTAATCAACGGACACTTTCCGGCCAATCCATTGCATCGGTAAGGCAAGCACTGTTGTCAGTAATGATAAATAAAAGAAATAAATCGCAACTTGCAAGACACTTATTTTAGTCGTTTCCTTCGACCATTTCTCAAACTTTCTTGAAATACCTAACACAAGTACAAATAATAAAATAATCCATTCAAGAGGCGTCGCTAAAAAGTATAGTAAATTTTTCACGCGCGAATAATCTTGGCTTAGCGTAAGCTCTCTCGCACTCATAAACGTTTCTGGATCTGCACTCGTTCCTTTATACATGTCCGGAATAAGTTCATGATTCCATCCAAATAAATACCAATATATAAGTAACGCAAATCCAACGTACAAAAAAAGCGACCAACCGATAACCTTCCTCACGCTATTCCCTCCTCTATGCTGCCTGTCTATTATTATTGTAAGTTCGTACACGCTAAAATAGAACAAGCTTATTATGTGAATTGCGCTGAATCTTTTTATTTACATAAAAAAACTCTTCTACATAAGAAGAGTTTTACCTATTTTTAAACACTTTCTTCGGTTCATAATCCGGAATAAGGATCGCACTTACAAACCAACACGTATCCTACTTACTGTTTAGATAACATAAAGAGCCTCTTTAAGGAAGTACATCTATTAATAAACTAAAATCTTGTAAAGAGAAAGAACTATATTTCATAATACCCTGTACAGCTAAAAGTAAAACAAGACCGATCACACACATATAGTTAACGCTTTCTTCACTCTTTTTTTCAGTAACGACTCCACCACTTATACATAAAATCCCCAACAAATGGAGCGCTAAATACATGAAAAAGTAAGCTTCCTCCCAGCGCAAAATAACATTCACTGTCGTTATTAACACTAGACTAAGCAAAATCAAATAAAAAAACTTATTTGATGATATCGTTTCATTCATATGATTTTATACATCCCTTTCAAATTTCGAATTAATGATGTTTCAAAGCTATAAAGTAAATGATTGTTTTTATACCATAAAACAAAAGGAAAGCCACCATTACTTTCTCGAATACTTTATGAATCCACATATACTTCTCTTCATTCTTTCTGAAGATGCGCTTCATCATTTCTTCTACAATTAGACCAAATATTAGTAAAACCCCGAACACAATAAGAAGAGAAATAATATTTTCTTTTAAATGAGTACTAGAAAATAAGTAATACTCTGGAAACACAATCGTATCTACTACAGGTTGAAGCCAATGACAAAAGCTTTTATCACACATATCTGTGATAGACGTAGCATCTATAATATCTTTTAATATTTTTTCAACCGTCTTCTTCATCTTATTTACTCCCGACTACATCTGAAAAGCTCTTTTCCTGCTCTGCATATATAACTGGCACTTCTTTACTCCAATACTTGCGATTAACAAATAAAAAGATAAGTACTAAGTTTAATCCTGTTATAAAAATAATAAGTCCAGGAAAGAATGTCGTATAATTTGAGAAATCGGCAAAACTCATAATTTTTTCTCTACTTATTAGAAAAGACGCACCTATTACAAATGCATTGTTTAACATATGTATTGCAATTGGCATGAGTAAACTTTTCGTACGAATATATACAATCGACAATACGATGCTGAATATGGCTGCACCGAGGAAATCAACATGTAACAACGCAAACAATATTGCTACAACGATGGTCGCTATGCTCGTTCCCCATTTTGTGGCAAAACGTTGAAGTAAAAATCCGCGAAAAACAAATTCCCCAATAACTGGTGCGATGAATACGACCCTAATGACTTGAGATACATATCCCCCAGTACTATCTACAATCGGTTCATGCAGGGCATTCATAATAAAGTCCGGTGTAATCCATGCAAAACTATACATATACAAAATAAGATACCCGTAACTAAACATGCATAACATAACCGTAATGTATAAAACTTGCACCAAGTTAAATGTTTCATTTTTATTAATAAACAATGAAAATGAAATGTGATGCTTTCTATACTCATAAAAAATCCATACCATCGGAAGGATATAGAATATAAGGGTATTTATAAAAGAAGAATTTTGTATATGAAATATACTTGTTAGCAAATCGCCACTACTTCTCGCTATTAAAATTAATAGTGCAAATACAATTAAAAAATATCTAGCTCGCATCACTTGAAACGGATTCACACTCATCTCCTCCCCTATGTTACTTTTATCATATCATTTGATTCTTAATTTTTTGCGAAAGAAAACCTTAAAATTTCCTTAAAAATTCCATAAGTTACAAAAGGATGATATGATATTCGAGAAAATTAGGAGGGATGTTTATGTACCAAGCAAATATTTTACTCGTTGATGATGAAACTGCAATTTTACAATTACTAACTACCATTCTTGAAAAAGAAGGTTTTTCTCATATTACAACTGCAACATCAGCTGAAATAGCTTTATCTCTAACTAAGGAAAACAATTACGATTTAATTATTTTAGATGTAATGCTTCCTGGACAATCTGGTTTTGATATTTGTCCAATCATTCGCCAACAAACAGATTGTCCCATTTTCTTCCTATCAGCAAAAGCATCTGATTTAGATAAAATATCTGGATTTTCATACGGTGCGGATGATTATATTACGAAGCCCTTTAATCCATTAGAAGTAGTAGTACGCATGAAAGCACAGCTTCGGAGACATATGAAACAAACCGTTCCACACGAGCAAAAATCACACTCGATTTCATTTGGAAGATTTGAAATTGATCAGCACTCTGCAGAACTAACAGTAGATGGGCATATTGTCGAATGTTCCGCTCAACTCTTTCAACTACTACTCTTCTTTTGCGAGAATCCAAACTACGTATTTTCGAAAGAGGAAATATATGAAAAAGTTTGGGGAGCACCTGCCTATAATGGCGATGACAACACTGTTATGGTCCACATTCGAAAACTACGTGAAAAAATTGAACACGATCCAAGTAAACCAGAATATATAAAAACCGTTCGCGGGCTTGGTTATAAGTTCGTTACAAAGTAGGGTGACGATATGAATTTTAATAAACGACTTATTATTCAATTTATCATGCAACACGTTTTTGTTTTAGTTACATTACTTATCGCTGTAGTTGCTGCTTTTACTTATTTAATTTTTCTTCTTACTAGTACTTTATACGAACCTAACATTCCAGATTCTGATAGTTTTACAATTTCAAGATACATCTCCTCAGAAGATGGGCATATTTCATTACAATCTGAAGTGCAAGATTTAATAAAAGAGAAAAATGATTGGTTCCAAGTTGTAGATGAAGACGGAAAAATCCTCTACCACTTTAATACACCAAATGATGTTCCGAATGCTTATACGAAGACATCTTTAGTCGCATACATACAACATCATATCGAAAGTAATTATAAATTTACATATTGGGAAATTGAATTAGAAGAAAAGAAAGTACTTGTTATTTATGGTGGTATGTTAAAAAGCAATGCGTTACTGACAGCAATTCAAAAGGATCATTCCTCTTTAACGATGGATTCGTTCACATTAACAGATCAAGAAAAACAGTTACTGTCTAAAGAAAAAGCAGCACTTCAAATATTTAATCAAAATGGCGAAGAGGTTTTTTCCTATCCAACTGGAAAGAAAAAAACATTTTCAGCAATACAAATTGCCCTTAATGAAAAAGAACCGTGGAATCATAAAGAAAACACGTCTAGCTTTTACGATGCAAATAGTGGCAACCTTCTCGTTGTAACTGCAAAAAATGAGCACTACTATCCAGATGATGAAATGGAAGATGTATTTACTAAGAAGTTTCTCATCGGATGCGGATTAATCCTTCTTATCGTATTTGTTTATTTAGTCATTCTTTCTATTTGGTACGGTAATAAATTCGGGAAACCGTTATTACATGCGATGCGCTGGCTTAAAAATATCGCTGGTGGAAAGTATGAAGAACCTATTAATAAAAAAGGAAAACCTGTCAGGTTCCGGCGATCTGGTAAAGAAAAATGGTCATTCCGTTTGTTTAGAGATGTGACAAGTTCACTAGAACACCTTTCTATTACACTCAAAAAAAATGATGCGATGAGGCAAGTACTCCAGCAAACACGAGAAGAATGGATTACTGGTCTAACGCATGATTTAAAAACACCACTTAGCTCTATATATGGCTACGCATTATTACTTGAATCGAATCAATATAACTGGACTGATCGTGATATTCAGCAATTTGGTAGTGTTATGAAAGAGAAATCTCAATATATGACGACATTAATTGATGATTTAAGCTTAACGTATCAATTAAAAAATAATAGCCTTCCTGCACAGCACGTAAACGTTGAAATCAATCAGTTCGTTCAAAAAGTATTATTGCAATTTATTAACAATCCAACACTCCAAAATCAAAATATTGAATTCGTACCGAGCTCAAATAAAATTCAATATTTCATTGAAGAAAAATGGTTTCAGCGTATTATCGAAAACTTACTCGTAAATGCTGTAAAACATAATAACGAAACGACTAATGTCATCGTAAAACTATCACAAAACGCTAATTCCTTTACACTCTCCATTTCAGATGATGGAAAAGGAATGGATGAAAAAACGAAAGAACTTCTATTTGAACGATATTACCGCGGAACAAACACAGAAGAAAGCAACATCGGAACTGGACTTGGCCTAGCCATTACAAAACAGCTCGTTCATGCTCATAACGGGACAATTTCCGTTGATAGTGCACTCGGAAAAGGAACGACGATTATTCTTGTATTTCCGTTTCGTTCGTAGGAAAGACGCTATGTGGCGTCTTTTTTTCTTTTCTGGGAGAGTTTTGCGGTAATTGAAATTATGCAGATCGTTTTTTTTGAGGTGTTTTAGCGGTATATGAAATTATATCAGCGATTTTTTGAATATATCAGCGATTTTCGAAATATATCGGCGCAATTCAAAATATATCAGCGACTTTCTAGATATATCGACTTACCGACAAAAACCGACAATACTAACCTACCTCCCTACTATACAAAGTAAAAATAAAACTATTAACAAATACATTTCTAAACTGTTATACTATAAATAGAAGTATAAACTAACTAAGTTTTGCATAAAATGAAGTAGACGAGGTGCTTCCAACACCCCGTCACTGCAACTAATTACCGTAAGGTGGAAGGTTGCAACTAAAGCTTATTTGCGCTTAGAAGACTTCCCACGCTTCGCAGGCAGACGGGTGGTCTTCTTTTTGCGCTTTTTTGCCGTTAATTTCTTAAATCCCAAAACTATACCTTCTCTAGCTATAGTTTTTGTGATTTCCAACAAAATTTGCAAAAGAAATTCCATACGATTACACCTCCTTTCTTCACCAAATGAAGAAAGGGCATAACCTTCCACCCGCAATATTTAATTGCTATTTTATTTTACCATTTTCATATGTATTACAGATAAAACAATACAAATTTAACAATCCACTTATAAAAAAAGCGAACCATCTCTCAATGATTCGCTCTTACCCTATTATTTTTTCTTCACCGGTATCCAAAGCTCTACTTGTGCAAACTCACTCTTATCTTCGTGGCAACGCTCATCGTACAGTTCAAACTCTGTAACTCCGCAATGTTCATATCCTGAATGCGGGAACCATTCTGAGAATACTGCATTCCAAGTTTGGTGAATAGACGATACCATTTCTTTATGAGGAACTTTCGGCGTTGTAAATACTGCATATGTTGCTGCAGGGAAAGTACGCTTTGCAATTTCATTTGGTACATTTTCAAAGTCTGTAACTTCCATTCCAATAATATAAGTGAAGTCCCCTGTTTCTAAATTAAAATCAGTACATAATCCAAGCTCTACCCATTGGCTCGTATCTTTACGATTCGGAATCGTTGTTCCAAGATCTTTTTGTAAATATTCTTGCCAAAATGCTGGGATGTCTTGATGGTTTTTCCCTTCTTTACTTGTCGTCTTCAGTTCATAACCTGCCATTAAAAATTCTGGTTTATTTACAATACGATATTCCATTTGTATGCCTCCTAAATACGGATTTAATTTTCTTTGCTTTACATTCACGCTGTAATACATCGGTGTTTCAATTTCTTGTTTTCGATATTCACTCGGTGTCATTTGAAATAATTTCTTAAAGGCTCTCGTGAACGTTTCGTGAGATTGAAAGCCATGCTCAAATGCGATATCAATAACTTTTTCATCCGTATGAGAAAGTTGATAAGCTGCCCGGGCTAACCTCCTCTTTCGAACATACTCCATTACTGTATCACCTACTAATGCCTGAAATACACGATGAAAATGCGACTCAGAAAAACCTGCAATACGTGCTAAATTACGCAGCGTCTGTTTTTCCATTACATCTTCCTCAATATAATCAATTGACCTTTGAATTTGTGTTTCATAGCTTTCCATCTCTGTTCACCCGCCTTATATGTATTATGATAAAAGAGAATCCTATCCAATTCTTGACGTTTTTTACTATAATTCCATAAAAAATTGTAACTTTTTTATATGTATTTCGTTGTTATGTATGAAGGGAGGGAAATGTAGTGAAACGCAAACAATCATTAGAAGACATTTACTCCGAGCATATGCAAGATTTATTTCGCTATCTTCTCTCCCTAACCGGAGATTCCCACTATGCGGAAGATCTCATGCAAGAAACATTTTACCGAATGCTCGTCCATATTGATTATTATAAAGGCGAAGAAATTAGGCCGTGGTTATTTACAATTGCCTACAATGCCTTTATCGATTGGTATCGAAAAGAAAAGAAATATAAAACAACAGAAGTTGCAGAATTCCATTTACCAAACGTTCCAAGTACAGAACATGCATATTTCGTAAAATTTGAGATTGCTAGTTGGTTAGAAAGTTTATACGCTCTTCCGCTCGAAAGACGAAATGCCCTGCTACTACGAGATTACTATGGATTCTCCTATAAGGAAATAGCAGAAATGACTGGTCTCTCATTAGCGAAAGTGAAAATTGAATTACACAGGGGACGAAAAGAAATAAAAAGCATAAAGGAGTGATACAGATGGGCTGTGCAGAATTTAAAAAACTATGGAAGAAGTATGAAAATGGAACGCTCACGCATGATGAACAAGAACTGTTAGAAAGTCATATTGAGTCATGTGAAGAGTGTGAAGCTTACTTAGATGAGCTGTTAACAAAAACAGAACCAATTAAGAAAAAGTTACCTCCAAAAGATCTTAAAATTCCTTTTTGGAGAATTAAGTGGAAACATCGTTTACAAACGTTTGGTTTTATATTATCAATTTGCATCGTTATCTATATAATCGGCGGGGTATTATCAGCCTTTTATTTTCAAGCTAATAATGATAAAAGGCTAAAAGAAATTAGAGAGGTTCCTTCGCTTGCACTTGAAGCAACTATCCCAAATAGCCGCGTTATGGGAGGCGGAACAAGTGTAGAAGCTTTTTTCCGTACGAATAGCCAATTTGATTTAGTAAGAACCATCGGTAAAAAAGAAATGCCCCTCGGTACAATAGAAACAAAAAGCTTCTTATCATCTGTAGATATCACGAAGCAAACTTGGATGAATCCGTTCTATCAACCAAAACTCTTCTTTGTTCATCCAAAAACAGAGCAGGGTGATTATTTAAAGGATTCATCAAAAAAAGTATGGGATACACTTGCAAAAGTACATGATGGAACCGTTGCAGAAGTAGCAATTTCTTTTGATAAAGCTTACACTTTAAAAGAATTAGAACCGCTTTTATATAGCATATTCGAGGCACAAGAACTCCCTCCAACTCCTGTATGGTACGCTTTAGATACAGGACAAGAAAGAAAAAATGTAGATGACTATATCCTACATGGCGGAGAAGCTATAGGGTTTCCAGAACATGTAAGATTCCTCGATAATGAAACTGACGGACAGAAAACGCAAGAAGACAAAGTAACCGAAATGATGCGCGTCCTTTCTATCCATAAAAAAACGGTAAGCAAAATAGCAGCGCTTTCTGAGAAAGAACTAAACTTAGATAAACGTTATCAATATGTAAAGGATAACGGTGTAAAAGTATACGGAATTGTTATTACTGGCCCATCGAAAGAGTTATTAAAATTACAAAACTCCCCGCACGTACGTTATGCGACTCTTGGAGATATTGAGATTTGGAATTGGTTTGATCATTAATAAAAAAGAAGTAGCGCTCTAAAAACGATGCGCTACTTCTTTTTTAATTCGAAATCACTTTCACATACATCCCTCTCACCGCTTTTTCATAAGCAATATCACTCATCTGTCTTATGTTTTCTGACACAACAGACGACTGAACGATTTTCCCTTCACGAAGTAACGGCGGATCAATAAGACGCACTTTATTTTTCTGATGTAAATCATAATCGTTTCTATCTTCTTTTACCTTTACATTTCGATGAACTTTGCTTAATAAAGCTTCTACTTCGGGGTCATTACATTGCTGCAATTTCGAAATAAGCTCCTCATCTTCAAGAAGAAAATCATCTGCATGAATAATCCTTTTATGAAGAGCTACCTTTAACGTTTTCGCTAACATATCATTTCCGTAAATATTCATTGGTTCCATAAAGAAATCGATTACTTCCTTGTAATACGTTTCTGTAAACCATTCTGCCATTTCGACACTTTGAACAACCATTTTCCCATCTACAGCGATGACATCTTCTAAAAAACTGTGAACTTCTTCTAAAGAAACATACCCATATGTATACATATCTCGTAATGTATAATCCACTCTGTCTGCGCATAATTCTGGTGCTGACCTTTCGAGTAACGTCCACTTCGAATCATCTAACAAAATATCTTCATAGTTATAACCATACTTCGCAAGAATCGCTGGAATTTCTGAGTTTTTCACAACAGAACTAAATATCTCTTCATGATAACTTTCATCTTCATTATCAAAAACGTAATCAATCACATGGGAAAAAGCAGTATGTGATACGTCATGTAGTAAACCAGCAATCTGTTCTTCTACTGAACCACCTAGTTTTTTCACTAATAACATAACACCAACTGAATGATCAAAGCGCGTTACATTCCATTTCTCGTTCATTAAGTAACTTGCGCCTGCTTGATGAATTCCCTTTAGTCTTTGCATAGACTTACTTGAAATTAATTCTTCTACTACTTGATCCACTTCAAATTCTCCGTATAGTACATCTGATATGATCACTTACAATCCCCCTTTATTTTAATCGAGTCTTATAATCTTATCTCTTTTATGAAATTAGCACCAACATAAATATTTATTGTTATTTGTTTTTATTTAAAAAAATAGAGAGCCATTAGCTCTCTATTTCATAACCCCTATTCAAATGTAACTTCTACCTGCACAATCTCCGACCTACTTCCAAGTCTAAGCGGTGGTCCCCAAAATCCAAATCCAGAAGAAACAATTGCGTGGAACGCGCCTTTTTGTGAGTATCCCCAGTCTAGCTCGTACATTCTTCTCGTTACAATATGATTGGGCGCCATTTGTCCGCGGTGTGTATGACCGGATAATAATAAATCTACACCTGCCGCTGCTGCTTGTTTCAACTCAAATGGCTGGTGATCCATTGCGATAACAGGCATCGATTTATCTACCGTACTCATTAATTGTTCAAAGCTTTGACGATCTCGCTCTGTTTTATCTCTTCTTCCAACGAGATAAAAGTCATCTTCAATTGTAATTACTTCATCTAAAAGAATACGAATATCAATCTTATCCATCTCTTGTAAAAACTCTGGAACCGCTCTACCGTAGTATTCATGGTTCCCTAAAACACCATATACGCCTAATGGTGCTTTCATTTGTTTCATGATTGGTCCCATATTCTTTTGAATGAACACACCTGGATGATCATCGATAATATCACCTGGTAGCAAAATAATATCGGGCTCCATCTCATTTACATGACGAACAAGTCTTTTTAAATGCGAAACGCCAGACAGTTTACCGAAATGCATATCAGAAGCCATCGCAATGCGTAAACTTTTACGCCCCTCTACCTTTTTCGGTATGTGCACCTCGTACTTTCTTACTACCGGGCTATACGCATTAAATACTCCATACGCAAAGATAAAGATAAATGCAGCTATCACAGCCGCCCCTGTCCAAATAATTGCCGCTTCTTTCTCTACTGAAAACTGTAAAAGAAAGACCATAATATTAGCTAATGGCAACAGCATAAGCGCATATTGTATAACCGCAAACCAAATCGAACCTATCGTTCGCAGAAATGGCAAAAACTTAAACACTTGCACGAGAATGTACGCATATGAAATAAATGCAACTATAAAAGCATAATATCCCCAAGATTCCCAGCCAAATACCGCATGAAGCCAAACCCATCCGTTCCAGCCGATGTAAAACATAAGTAGTGTGTATATAATTAATATGGTAAATATATTGAGATAACGAAGATTCTTCACAGCCAGCCTCCTTATTGATTTCTTCTATTATAACTTGTTATGCACTTATAACGTAAATATTAAGCGCTTCAATCTTCAGAATAAGAACATTGATAAATATATTGTCTTAAAATTTTTAAGAACGGCTGTAATGGACATTTTTGAGTCTTAAGTGTTGGATGAAATTCTATTATCTTTATCCTTCAAAACTCATCTATGCAATTATGCATAACCATCCATTACGTTTTATTTTCATGTTACGATATAAATGTAATACGACATATATCGACAAAGATAAAAGGAAGTGATTGTATGAAACGTTCTAAAACATACTTAAAATGTTTAGCATTATCCGCTGTTTTTGCTAGTAGCGCTTTAACTCTTTCAACACCTGCTGCTTACGCTCAAACGACGTCACAAGTTGTAACAGATATCGGGCAAAATGCAAAAACACATACGAGCTATAATACATTTAATAATGATCAAGCTGATAATATGACAATGTCTTTAAAGGTAACTTTTATCGATGATCCAAGCGCTGATAAACAGATTGCCGTTATTAATACAACTGGTAGTTTTCTAAAAGCAAATCCTACTATAAGTGATGCACCTATTGATAACTACCCAATCCCTGGCGCTAGTGCAACATTACGTTATCCTTCACAATATGATGTTGCATTTAACCTTCAAGATAACAGCGCTCGCTTCTTTAACGTAGCACCTACAAATGCTGTAGAAGAAACGACTGTAACATCTAGCGTATCTTATCAACTTGGTGGCTCTGTTAAAGCTTCTGTAACGCCTAATGGCCCTAGCGGTGAAGCTGGTGCAACTGGTCAAGTCACTTGGTCTGACTCTGTAAGCTATAAACAAACTAGTTATAAAACAAATTTAATTGACCAAACGAACAAAAACGTAAAGTGGAACGTATTCTTTAACGGATATAACAATCAAAACTGGGGTATTTACACACGTGATTCTTATCATTCTTTATATGGAAACCAACTGTTCATGTACTCTCGCACATACCTATATGAATCTGATGCAAAAGGTAATTTAATACCGATGGAGCAACTTCCAGCATTAACAAATAGCGGTTTCTCTCCTGGTATGATCGCTGTTGTTATCTCTGAAAAAAATACAGATCAATCTAACTTACAGGTCGCTTATACAAAACACGCCGACGACTACCAACTTCGTCCAGGCTACACATTCGGAACTGCAAACTGGGTTGGAAACAACGTAAAAGACGTTGATCAAAAAACATTTAATAAATTGTTCACACTAGATTGGAAGAATAAGAAATTGGTAGAGAAAAAATAGATAAAGAAAACCGAACCGCCATTTAAAGGGTGGCTCGGTTTTTATTTAAATAACAAAATTCTTTCGTTCTTTTCATGTTATGGAAAAGATTTTTTTATGTGCCTAATTCTCTGTTCTTTGTAATAAAGGAATCGTATTATATATTATTAATATAGCGATATAATATTTATTAAAATACCTTTCGTATCACTTTTCAAAACATTACCCACGCATCTTCATACGTTGCTACAACTTCTCTGCTTTGATCTGTCATCGCAATAACATCACCACGAGGATTGTAGTAGTAGTATAACGTTTGCCCTTTTGATTTTATAGCTAAGCGTGTACCACTTGTTGAGTATACATATTGACGAAGTACAGTTCCACTACCATCCGTCTCGTATAACGGGTTAATACTGTCTCCATCATAGAAGTAGCGTGTTACTTGACCATTTACACTCTTTTCAATACGACGATTATCCTCATCATACTTATACGTTGTGAAAGCATTACTTTCACCTTGTTTTGTGATAGCTACAATTTGGTCTTCTTCATTCCATGTATACTTATACTTTCCATCTGATGTACGATTTCCGTTCGCATCATACGTTAACGATTCGTTTCCGAATTTTACAAGCTGATTTCCGTCATTAAAGGTTGCCGCTATAGACTTTGTTTCTTTTCCATTCTCTACAACTTTAACACTTGTACGGTTTCCAAATCCATCATATGTGTAAGATTTACTTGTTCCGTTTGGTAGTGCTTCATTTAATAATTGGTTGATCGGGTCATATACAAAGTTTGTCTCTGTTACTTTTCCGCCCGCGCCTTCATGTTTAATCTTCGTATTGAAGTTTAAAGATAAATACATTTAACAATTGATAAAATAAGACAAGGGCTTTTTTGGAATCATCGGTTAAACTTGCAATTTAGTTGAAGAAGGCACAAACTGATGATGCGGAAAAACGTAGTATATAGAAGACTATGTAAGGAGTTT
The DNA here is from genome assembly GCF_022663835.1 of Bacillus cereus group sp. BfR-BA-01347. Taxonomy (NCBI): domain Bacteria; kingdom Bacillati; phylum Bacillota; class Bacilli; order Caryophanales; family Bacillaceae; genus Bacillus; species Bacillus cereus group sp. BfR-BA-01347. The sequence goes on from NZ_JAKUGG010000023.1 coordinate 53,848, forward strand.
TTCATATGATTGATAACAGAATTTCGAAAGATTATGATCATGAAATAGATGATTCTTTAAAAGAAATTACAGATACAACCATCTTACTTAATTTTCAAAAAGCGATTGTAAGTTTATATCCTCATCTAATACCAATTCATGCTTTTGCCTATGACGCATGGGATGATATTGTAATGCCATTGTTTTATGAGATGGTATATAAAACTTTTGCTTTTAAATATGGGATAGATATTAACTTTAAAGAAACTCATACCTATATGTTTTCACTTAATAGTTATAAAGGGATACATCACATCGAGTGTGTTCCAAAGTGCACGACATTTAAGATTTATATTAACGAAGAATGGATTGAAATGGATAATAAAAGTTTGAAAGAAAATACATTTGTATTTAAGTCATTTGGGGATGGATTACATTTTCTAACTGGTGGAATTGAAATTGAAGATGCTTATCGTGTAGGATTTGACCTTGTTGAGGTTGATATTGTTTCTACCATAACAGGTCTTCCATCTAAAACAAGTATTTTTATTGATAAAGAGCATGTAGACTTTGTGTTTGTTGCAGAAACATATGATACAAATATCCAAAATTAAAAATTTTATGTAAGAAAGTAGGAAGAATATCTTCATTACTACTCATATCAAATAGTTGAACACGCTCCGCTATTATATATACAAACTTCCTACTACATTTCATATGAGAAAAAGTTATTACGATAAACAAAGAAAAGGTCTCCTAAAATATCTTTTAGGAGACCTTTTCTTCATTACACTTGCATCGCTTTCTCTCTCAATGCTCTTCTTAACAACTTACCCGTCGTATTCTTCGGTAATTCTATTAAAAACTCAATGCTTTTCGGCACTTTATATTTCGCTAAATGTAACGTGCAGTAATGCATTAGCTCTTCTTCTGTTACGTTTGCTTGCTTCAAAACGACGTACGCTCGCACAGCTTCTCCTAAGTTTTCATCAGGAACACCGATTACGACAACTTCCGCTACTGATTCGTGCGTATATAATACTTCTTCTACTTCACGAGGGTATACGTTATAACCGCCAACTAAGACGATATCTTTTTTACGATCAACGATATAGAAGTAACCTTCTTCATCCATTTTCGCTAAGTCACCTGTATATAGCCAGCCGTCTTTCAATGTCGCAGCTGTATCTTCTGGTGCATTATAGTATCCTTTCATAACGTTAGGTCCGCGAACGATTAATTCGCCGACTGCGCCGACAGGTACTTCTTCCCCAAGTTCATTTACAATTTTATTTTCTACATGCCAAATATTTGTGCCAATTGATCCTGGTTTACGAGGACGATCTAGCGGGTTGAAACAAGTAACTGGTGATGCCTCTGATAAACCGTATCCTTCTGAAACAATAACGTTAAAACGTTTTTCAAAGTTTTGCAGAAGAGCAACAGGCATCGATGCACCACCGGAAATACAAAGGCGAAGCGTCTTCACATCTTCTGCACTTGCTTCTTCAAATAAATATAAATAATTGTACATCGTCGGTACGCCAGCAAAGATCGTTGGTTCGTACGTGCGACAAATACGGAATACTTCTTTCGGACTAAATTTCGGTAACATTAAAATCGTTGCCCCGTTCACAATCGGTGCATTTACCGCAACTGTTAAACAGAATACATGGAACATAGGCAGTGCCGCAACAACGCGGTCATCAGCCGTATATTGTAAATACGACGCCACATCGTTCGCATTACTATATAAATTTTTATGTGTTAACATAGCGCCTTTCGGTTTTCCAGTTGTGCCCGAAGTGTATAGAATAACCGCTACATCTTCTTCATCTAGTTCAGGACCTTCGTAAGTTGTATCTCCAGTCCCCACAAAACTAGTAAACGTTTTCATTTTTTCGGTTTCTGTATGGTTAAAATCTGATGAGGTTTCACATATGATGATGTTTTCTAATGAAGGAAGTCTTGTTGTAAGAGATTGTATAACAGGTAGAAGGACGTCGAGTACGATGATTGTTTTTACATCTCCATTTTGTAAAATATAATGCATTTCGTCTGCTGTATAAATTGGATTAACTGGAATAACAGTTGCTCCGGCTTTCATTGTTCCGTATAAACCGACCAAAAAATGTGGTGAGTTCCCAACAACTAATGCGACATTGTCCCCTTTTCCAATGCCCATTTCTGCTAAATTGCTAGAAAACCTTGTGACCATTTTGTTTAATTGGTCATATGAGACCGACTGATCCATAAATATATAAGCCGGTTTTTCCCCCTTCTTTTTTGCCGTTTCAGCCAAAGATTGAACGAGATTCACAAAAACCCCACCTTTATAAAATTTAGAATATTTAAAAATTCTAAATTAATTATATTAAAAGAAAATTAAAGTGGCAAGTGATATTCTATTAACTGCATATAGACAGATCACCTTCTCTTAGTTTACTTTGGAAAAATAAGGGGATTTTATTTACAAGTAATTTATAACACTAGACCAAAAATCATTTTAGGATAATATGCACTCATCTTTTCTCTAAGTTTATCAAGTTCTTCTTTATTTAACGTCGTATGCTCGCCGTGCAAGTTAAGAGCGTCCGCTCCATCTTCATGAAAATACACCGTAACATATAACGTCGGTAACCCTTTGTTGTCTTCATCTATTGATAAGACGACATCTGGTGTTTTATTAACAGTGCTGAATGTTTCATTTCTTTTCCACTTCTTATTTTGAAACATGTCTTGTATATCATGTATCTTTCGTTTGTTATCTGTATGCGTAAAATATATAACATTATCCTCCGCTGGTTTTCCGATAGACAAAATTATACGACTTGAGGGCGATCCACTGCTACACGCTGTCATTCCGACGACGAAGCTGAGTAATAATACAACGTACATTACCCTTTTCATTTCGATTCTCCTCCTTTTGAATATATATATTCCTTTATAAGAGGCAAATGTCCTGTGATTTTATGTTTTGTGGTAAATGAAATTATATGAGCAATTTTTCAGTTATATCAGTGCAGCTCGATTTATATCGGCGATTTTTCAAATATATCAGCGCAGCTCGATTTATATCGGCGATTTTTCAAATATATCAGCGCAACTCGGTTTATATCAGCGATTTTTCAAATATATCAGCGCAACTCAATTTATATCAGCGATTTTCCAGTTATATCGACTTACCGACAAAATCTGACAATCTACACAAAAAGAAAGAGGCTGCCCGTTATGGCAACCTCCCTTATTTTTAGAAGAATAAATGTAAGAAATCTTCTGTTGTAATGTTACCGAAGTAACGTGCGATATCTACGCCTTCTAAAGCTACAGTGAATGCATCTTTATCGAATTGAACGCCTGTTAGACGCTCTTCAATATCATGAACATCTAGTGAACCGAAGAAGTCGCCGTAAATTTTGCATTCTGTTACTGTTCCTTTTTTCACTTCAAGACGAACGTCAACTTGTCCAACTGGGAAGCGGTGTGAATGTTGTAAGTTGAACTTCGGTGATTTTCCGTAGTTCCAATCCCAATTTTGGTAACGTTCTTCAGAAAGTTTGTGGATCTCTTTCCAATCCTCTTCTGTTAATTCATACGTTGGGATTTCTGTTTCTCCTTCGAAAATTGTTTCTAGAAGAAGTTGTCTAAACTCTTCTGTCGTCATTTCTTCGTTTAGGAACTCTGTAATGTTCGCAACGCGGCTACGGATTGATTTAATACCTTTTGATTGAATCTTATCCATTTTTACTTTTAATGCTGATACGACGTGATCGATTTCAGAGTCAAATAGTAACGTACCGTGACTGAACATACGACCTTTCGTTGAGAACTGCGCGTTACCTGAAATTTTTCTACCTTCAGCTAAAATGTCGTTACGACCACTTAGTTCTGCATTTACACCTAATTTACTAAGCGCTTTCGTTACAGGCTCTGTGAATTTTTTGAAGTTGCTGAAACTGTCTCCATCATCTTTCGTAATAAAACTGAAGTTTAAGTTTCCTAAATCATGATATACTGCGCCTCCACCTGATAGACGACGAACGACATGAATACCTTTTTCTTTTACGTAATCTGCATTAATTTCTTCTACTGTGTTTTGGTTTTTACCAATGATTATCGAAGGCTCATTAATGTAAAACAGTAAATATGTTTCGTTAATATCTAAATTCTTCACACAATATTCTTCAATTGCTAAGTTTATTCTAGGGTCTGTAATTCCTTTATTATCAATAAATAACATCGTATCACCTCATGAGTTCCATACGTAGCCACTATGCGCTAGCGTAATATGGCCACTGAAAATTTGTTTTGCTTCTGTTACTAAATCAGCTGGGTTGCCTGTATGCGGTAAGTGCGTTAATAAAAGTTCTTTTACATTTGCATCTTTCGCAATACTTGCTACTTCTGTACTATTCATATGCCCTGCTTTTGCAGCCTCTTGATGTGCATACATATTACACTCACAAATGAAAAGATCAGCATCTTTCGTGAATGGAATGAATTCAGGAATATAACTTGAATCAGCGCTGTATACTACAGCATCATCTCCAGCTGTAATACGCATCGCAAAGCATGTAACAGGATGAACAGTTTTTAAGAATGAAATCGAGAACGGTCCAACTTGAAGTGTTTCTTCTGGATTGTACGCGATTCCTTTCGTATGTGGTTCATGCGTTAAAGAATGGAATCCATTCTCGTCAAAGGTATGGCCGTATATTGGTAATTCCGGTAGTTGCCCCTTCGCCCCGCTCATAATTAATCTCGCATATTGCAATACCCCGATATCCGCAACATGATCATGATGATAGTGTGACAGTACAACTGCATCTATATGAGATGGTGTTATATATTTTTGAAGCTGTGCTAGTACACCACTACCACAGTCTACAAGTAAACGAAAACCATCGTGTTCAAACAAATACCCCGACGTTGCTTCTCCCGCTTCTGGAAAGCCGCCCCAAAAGCCGACAACAGTCATTTTCATATGTATCCATCCTTTCTAAAACCGAGTAGAAATGCATGTTTTACTTACATCCTACATTGTTAACTATAATCCATTTCCTAAACTTTTTCATTAATTTTCAATTTTGTTATAAAACAGTTGTTGACTTTTATTTTTTGTACTAATACAATGATAGTAAGAAATGGAAATGGAGGGATTGACATGATCGATCAACCAATGGAGTTTTTCAGAAATTTACCGACGAAAACTTGCGCACACTGCGGGAAAGAAATTGATGAGCAGCACGAAGCATACCATAACAAATGTGACGATTGCGTTCACGAAGAATAGTAGTTTGTGAACATAAAAAAACCTAGCAGACATAGTCTACTAGGCTAATAACATCTTATCCTTCATCGTTGAACCTTTCACCAAGAGCTCCAGTTCAAACTCATACAATTCTTTTTTTCGATAATTTTTCGTATGGATTTTATCCATCATTAGGTCGACAACTTTTCGGGCCATTTCATCAATTGGCTGTTCAATTGTCGTAATACCTGGTTCTGTAATCTGCGATAATATTTGATTATCAAAACCGATAACAGCAAGATCATCTGGAATGCTCCAGTTATGGCGTTTCGCCTCTGAGATAATTCCAGCTGCTACCTCATCGCCTCCTGCCAAAATCGCGGTAGGATTTTTTTTGTCCTTTAATACTTCATGGAATATTCGTTTTCCATCTCCCCAAGAGAAAGCGTTTTCAAGAAAGTCAATCGCTTCTACTTGGCGGCTCTTCTCAGTTATTGCACGTAAAAAGCCCATTTTTCGCTGCTGGCTAACGACTTTGGTTTCGTTACCACGGCAAAAAATAAGATTACGATATCCTTGATCTAACACATGCTTCGCGGCTATGTATGCCCCTTGCGCATGATCAAACTTCACTGTTGGAATATTTGCTTCCTCAATATATTCATTACACAACACGATTGGACCGTGCTGTAAGTATGGCTCTACATCTTCCCACGGATTTTCTAGTGAACATAGAATAATCCCATCTACTTGTTTCGTAGATAATAATTGTAAATACTCCATCTCTTTTTCCGGTAAATATCTTGTTTGACAAATAATCAGTTTATATTTATGTTCAGAAGCAGCAATCTCGATTGCTTCAATAAATCTACTGAAGAAAGGATTTGTAATCCTTGGAACTAGCACCGCAATTGTTTCCGTTTTTTGTTTACGAAGCCTTCTCGCCGCAGAATTAGGAACGAAGCCTAAATGCTTCATTGCTAATTGAACCCTTTTTTTCTTCTCATCTGAAACATATGGATGATTATTAATCACCCTAGAAACCGTTGTCCTTGATAACCCCGCTAATTTCGCCACGTCCTCTATAGTCGACACGAAATTCTCCCCCTTTGCATGAAAACGTTTTCTTAAATTGATTATATAGTATATTATTGGAAACTGCAATATCGGTTGTTATGATTTTACTATATTAATATTATACATAGGAAAAAGTCTGTTAATGCAGGGGCAATATACTGCTTTTAGAAATTTACGTTAGGTACATTCCTTTTCTTAATACCATATATCCTTTATTCAATATAAAACCCCATCAATACGTCATCTCCATATGATCCATCTTCATACTTTATTTGCTTTCTTTGTCTGCCTTCCTCTACAAATCCCATACGTTTATACACCTTAATCGCCCTATCATTAATAGAAACTACGCCTAAGCAAATTTTCTCTAAACCTTTCTGCTCTTTAGCCCAACGAATAAGAAATTCAATTAACTTCGTACCAATGCCTTGATTACAGTACGCCTCTTTAATTCCCATTCCCATTGTACCTGCATGTCGTAAGCGGTCTAATTCATATCGATTGAAAAGTAAAAAGCCAACCACTTTTTTATCTACTTCATAAACTATGTAAAGATTGCCTTTCTCATTAATTTTCCGTATCTTTTCTCTTTCTGCATTCGTATCATTTTGTAATTTCTTTGGAGATACTATAAAAAATTTTGTAGTAGTTTCCGATAATATGATTTCTTTTCTAATATCCATAATTGCTTCTGCATCAGTCTCTTTTACTAACCGTATCATTGAATCACCTCGTACTTTTTCTTTTTAAAAATAATATTAAAACTATAAAACGTCCAATATGCAATATTACATATTGAGAATCTTTTTACTCTTGATACAATATTCATACATCAAAATAAAAGGAATGTATGCAATGAATCCAATCTTAACAGCTGCAAAACAACTATTACATAAAGAAGAAAAGGTTTTATCTACTTTAAAATGTTCACTTACTGGCTATATGATTACGCATAAAGTCCCGTATCCTGGCATGTTACTTGCTACTAATCAAAGACTTCTCTTTTTTAGCCAATATAAAAACACATTCATTGCCGAATTTGATTATGAAAAAATTCTATCCATAGAAACGAAGAGAAGAATCTTTGACAAAAAAATAATATTTTACTATGAAGATGAATATATAACGCTTGGATACATTACAAGTTCGAATGTTGAAGCGTTCATAGACTTACTACAAAGAAACAGCAAGACTAGCACAGGCTTATAATCAGCGGGGATCCCCTCGCTGATTCATTATTTTAACTCCTCCCACTTCGTCCAAACTTCTCTCCCGTTTATACGGTACATATTATCCTCTCTATCCATAAACCCCTGTACAATAAATTCACGTCTAATTGTACAAAAATCATCATGATATTGTTTTATAAATGTATTAATTTCTTTTTCTGTATATTGATTTTCAGCATTTAACTTGCTAATTAAATGCTCTAACAATACTAGTTTTTTCTTCTTTTAACCTGGAATCGATTTTAAGCGATCCTCTTTATCGAAAAAGTTACGAATGGTCGTATTACGGAATTTCATTTCACTTCCAGTCATTTTTTATCCTCCATCACTTTTTTTCTTTATCTTTTCACTTAAAATATCAATAAAGTAATATCCACCCATTAACACATAGTAGAACGTAAGTATTCCAAATGCATCTTTCATACTTGTATATACTTCTTTATCAAACAATATAGGTGAAAGGGCATAAACAAGAAAGATTATTAGCGGATTTAGGATAAAATAATAAGTAAGATTGCCTTTCATCATATCAATTCCTCTACCCTATGTTTCTCTGTAAATTGTTGTAATTCCTTTTCTTTCGTTTTTATAGGTTTTAGAAAGATTTATAGATGAACTAACGAAAAGATGCCCTCTATTAAAATAAAAAAGCACCAAAAAGGTGCTTTTTTTTACGCTTCAACCGATTGATTTTCAGCAACATTTTTAAATTTTCGTTTGTGCATCAAAGTTAAGGAAGCGATCGTTCCAATTGATAATACAACGATAAAGATCATGAGCATTCCTATGTTTTGCCACATGAAATTAAAGTCTCCACTTGATACGACTGCTTTCAGTCCTGATACAGAATATGTCATCGGTAACCAAGCATTAAATGGTTGTAAAAACTTCGGAATCAATTCTAGTGGGAATGTTCCGGCACTTGTTGTAAGCTGCATAATTAATGTGATGATGGCGATAAAACGGCCTGCATCACCGAATGCTGTTACTAAACATTGAATTAATGCGATAAATGCTAAGCTTGTAACGATGCTAAAGAGTATGAAATACGGAATACTTTGTACTTCTACACCTAATCCGAACAGTAATATAACATCTGCTACTATCGCTTGAATAATACCCACCGATAGTAAAACACCGAACTTACTAATAAACCAGCTAAACCCTGATTTTGGAACACCGACTGTATCACGTAATGGATATACAATTGATAATAGTAATGCCCCAACAAATAAACCGAGTGATAGGAAATACGGCGTAAATCCGGTTCCGTAGTTTGGTACTTCCGCCATTTTCTCCGTCTTCACTTTTACAGGACTTGCAAACATATCATACGTTTTATCCGTCCCTTTTACTTCACCAGTTTTTTCTGCTCCTTCGCCAAGTTTCTCTGCAAGTTCACCTGAACCATCATTTACTTTCACTAGTCCATCAGTTACTTTTCCTGATCCGTCTGCTAGTTTATTTACGCCGTCGATTAGCTGGGTTGAGCCAGTTGATAATGCACCTAAGCCTGTTGTTACTTGACCGGAGCCATCTGCTAATTGATTTACTCCACCTGCCATTTGGTTTGCTCCTACAGATAATGTTCCTAAACCACCTGTTACTTGGCTTGAGCCATCTGCTAATTTCGTTACACCTACAGATAATGTCCCTAAACCGCCTGTTACTTGACCAGACCCATCTGCTAATTTGGATACTCCTACAGATAATGTTCCTAAACCGCCTGTTACTTGACCAGACCCATCTGCTAATTGATTTACTCCTGCAGATAATTGACCTAATCCTGCTGTCACTTTTCCAGAGCCACTTTGTAATTGCGTTACTCCATCAATTAATTGAACTGATCCATCTTTTAATTTATCGGCACCTATTTTTGCATTATCTAATCCCTCACCAAATCCATGAAACTTACTAACAAATTCATTTTGTGCGCTCGTTAGTTTCTCAATACCACCTGCTAGAGTTTTTATCCCTGCTGGATTTGGTAAGTTTTTTTGCAACCCATTTGTTGTTTGATGTATTTCACCTTTTAATTGTTTCACTTCTTCATTTAATTTATTTGTTCCACCTGCTACTCCGGCAGCTTTTTGCTGAACTGTCGCTGTACTTTTTACAGCACTTGTTACGAATGGCTGTAACTGCTCTTGATATTCTTTTGGTAAACTTTCAATTTGCTTTTGTAAATTCGCTACATCTTGCGCTGCAGTTTTAGCATCTCCTGCTGTTGATTGCGTAAGTTCATTTAACTGATTTACATTCTCCCCAGCTCCATCTATTTTTTCATTTACTGTATTCAATATAGAAGGAACTTTCGACTGCATTTCCTCTAAGCCTGCAGCAGACTTTTGTACGTTACTATTTAACTCTTGCAATCCCTTTTGGATCGCTTGAGAACCTTCCTCTAATTGGCTTTGCCCTTCAACAAGTTTTCCCATACCATTTGATAGGTCCGTTGTTCCTGTTTTTAATTCACCGGATTTACTTATTAATTTGTTCAAGCCACCGGTCACTTTCTCAGATCCATCACGCAACTCACCCGTTTTACTATTTAACGTATTTAAACCGTCTGTTACTTTGCCCGATCCGTCTACTAATTTCCCAATACCTGCATTGCTATTTAGTGCATGTAAACCGTCTGTTACTTTTCCGGAGCCATCTACTAATTTTCCGATACCTGTATTACTATTTAGTGCATGTAAACCATCTGTTACTTTTCCTGATCCATCCACTAATTTCCCGATACCTATTTGCATTTCACCGTTTTTGCTATTTAACGTATTTAAACCTGCTGTCACTTTCCCTGATCCATCAAATAGTTTTCCAACCCCATCCTTCATCTCCCCAGACTTCCCTTGCAGTGTATGAAGGCCATCTGTCACTTTACTTGAACCATCATGCAGCTCACTTGATCCGTCGTGTAGTTTATTTGCACCTTCCGCTCCATCTGCTAATCCTTTTGAGACGTCTTGAATGGAATCAAACATTTTCTCTGCATATGTTTTCGTTAACGTACTTGATACTTCACCTTTAATTTTTTCAATGGCTGTTCCGCCAATTTGTGAAGATAGGAAGTTTAAACTTTCGTTTGGAATGTATTCTAAGTTTAATGGTTTTGGATCATCTTTTAATAATGTTGTAGCGTTACTTGAGAAGTCATCTGGAATGCGCACTAACATGTAATACTTTCTACCTTCCATTCCTTTTTTCGCTTCTTTTTCACTTACAAATTCCCATTTGAAACTTGTATTATCTTTTAAGTTATCAACGAGCCCTTTTCCGACCTCAATTGGTTTCCCATCAAATACTGCACCTTTATCTAAATTGACTACCGCAACTGGTAAATCATCTAACTGTTTATATGGATCCCAAAAAGCCCATAAAAACATACCTGCATATAAAATTGGTACGAATAAAACCGCGATAATTGGAATTAATATTTTTTTACTTTTTATAATTTCAGTAAACTCTTTCCGAAGTAACTGATTCCATTTCATCTTTACTCCCCCTCTTTCAAATGACTAAAATGTTCATTTAGTCATTTTCACCCAAATAAAAAGGCTATATTTATTCATACATATGCCTTATCCCCGAATTTATACTATGCAACTTTTACTCAATATGAAATTATTTTCCCTCCTTAAATTAAATATATGACCGTTTTGTTCATTTAGTCATATTTTATAATATTAAAAGGATTATCTTAATTTGACAATCCTTTTAATAAATAAAGTTCAAATAATTCTGCAATTTTTTCTTTTTCTAGCGGTTTGTGATTTTTTTCCCAATCAAAAATAAGCGATACATATAGACGAAGCATAATAAATGCTGTAATTTCCGGATCACATTTGCTAATTTCACCTTTTTCAATCGCAATCTTTAAATACGATTGAATAACAGAAACGATTTCCACATCAACTTGTTGCATAACTTCTTGTACTTCTTTCGTTCCCATATCGCGCTCTTCTTGAATTAATTTAATCATGAGCTGATGTTCTTTTCTAAATTCCAAGATGCTATATAATGCTCTATGTACATTTTCAAAAAATGAAACATCTGAACGAATTGCATTTTCTGCAACTTGCTTCATTTCTGTAATTAAATTAGAAATAATTTCACCAAATAGCTCTTCTTTATTTTTGAAAAAAGTATAAATCGTTCCTTTTCCTACATTCGCTAACTTCGCTACTTGATCCATCGTTGTTGCTTTATAACCGAACGCTGAAAAAGACTTTGTTGCAGCCTCAATAATAGAACGTTTTCGATCTATTGCCACATCATCACCTCCAAAAATGACCAATTGGATAATATAGTCAATCGGTACATCTTTGATATTACCACACGCTTACATTCTATACAAGTTCTCTTTTTATTATTTCCAGTATAAAAAAATTTCAGTCATTGTATATCATACTTTCCATAGTTTATCAGAAGAAAAGAGAAAAGGAAAAGATGTTCTAGAGATATACATCTTAAGAACACCTTTTTACTATTTCAACATAGAAAGCATAATTTTCTCTAATTCTTCTTTATTTACATTTTTATCGAATACTGCTTCTCCTGGGTTCTCTAAACTATGATTAATAATAACAATTTGATATGCACTATCTTTCCCTTTTGCAGGAACAATCATCTTCATACCTTGTAAATTCCTATCTGAGTTATGAGTCGCATAGAATATTTGATTACCTTCTAATTCGTACTGTTCAATATTTTCTTCTACAACAAATAAAGCATGGAACGGATCTTTACTTTCTCCAAATACTTGTGATTGATAAGTTGTATAGTTTCCTTTTCCGTTTGTATACTCTAATTCAATAATTAACTCAGGTCTTCTCTTAATAAAACAACTTACCTTTTCCTCCTTTAGATCGTAGCCTTCAATTGTGTAAGTTGGCTTCTTAATTTGAAAATCTACATGTTCCTGCGCTTCCTTTACCGTGTAATTTAAAGATTCTTCCACTTTGTCATTAAACGGTTTTGATTGATCATAAAGTGCATATAATTTTTCACGATCAGCTTCTGTTAAACGTTCTTCCCTAAAAAATATTGACTCGTAGTCAGAATCTCTCGGAGCACCTTTTTTCTGTATATTAATAATTTCTTTATACAATTTTATGTACTGTTGAAACTCATCTTTTGTTAAAGCCTTTTCAGCTAAATATAAATAATCTGTCTTATTTTCATACACTCTTGCTGAATACCTATATTCTTTTTTCGCATTTTCTTCTGTACCAAACAGCATATCTACAGCATTTTGGAAAGCATCCTTTGACTGCTCCACTTTATCCTCTTGCTTTTCTTTCCCTTCCGTTGCACGTGCATTGAATAAAAAAAGGGATGCAATAGCAACTATAGCAATCACTCCAAGTAAAGAAAGACGATACGATTTCTTTTGGAATTTTTTAATCATAACGATTCTCCTTTTTAGTGTTCGTTTATTTCTACTTAAATTTGCTAGGCTTGGTACTTGATAGGAATAGTGTTCTAAAAGGGTAATAATTGTATGACCGTATGCAATTTGTTCCTCTTTATCTATAAAAGTAAGTGCATATGCATCACAGGCTAATTCTTGATCTTCTCGCATACAAAAATAGGCGTACCAAAGAATTGGATTGAACCAATTTAATAGGATTAAACTGTACATAATCCAATTTACAGCTACATCGTTTCTCTTAATATGAGCTAACTCATGGTAAAAGACATATTGTAATTGTTGCTCATTTAATACTTTCATATGTTTTTTTGATAGTAATACTTTCGGACGAAAGAAACTAAACACAGTTGGGCTCGCAATCTTTCCCGCTAGACGTAACGAAACTGCCTTCTTCATTTTCATAGACTGCTTACAGCGATTAAACACTGTAATGGCCTGTTCATCTGTAATATCGGGTTGTTTCTTTATGTACGAATATAACCGTCTATTTGTAAGAAACGTGATGGTTGCTAATATGATTACCCCAGCTAGCCAAACATACAAAGCAAGTTTGTATAAAGAAAATGTAGTCTGTTTTTCCAAACTGACTTCTACTTCCGGTTCGCTAGTTTTTGTCACCATTTTAGGATTTGATTCCAATTCCACTTTACGGTCGCTTTCTATGTTCACTATATTCTCAGTAGCCGGCATATTTTTTGGAATAACTTCCGATACACTAGAACGATAGGAAAGTAATGAGTAAATGCTATAAGAGCTATCTGGCGACCACGGTAAAAGGAGTCTTATCATTAATACGATCCACAGCATATATTGCCACCGGGGGGTTAATTTATTTCTAAATAGAACTTTTATACATAAAATAAATCCAACTAATATGCTAGCCATAAGTGACGTTTCTATAAGCCAATCAAAAAAATGAGGAAGGTATACATTTATAAGCGTGTTTATCATTTTTATCGATCCTTCCTCTTATTCTCCTCTGTCTTCTCATCTAAAATGCGTTTTAATTCATTAATATCTTCTGAAGATAATTTCTCCTCTTTTAAGAAATTAACAAGTAATGGTTTAAACGCTGCACCGCAAAAACGCTTTAGTAAAGATTTCGTTTCCACTTGCAAATAATTATCTTGTGATACTAACGGATAATAAGCATACATTCGCCCTTTATCTTGATGGTAAGAAACGGCTTCCTTTTGTACTAATCGATTAATTAATGTGCGGATTGTTTTTGGTTTCCAGTCCATTGTATCTTCCAGTTCTTCTATAATTTCATTCGCTGTTTGTGGAGAATTCGACCAAAGTACTTTCATAATTTCTAATTCTGCTTCAGATATTTTAGGTAATTGATTTGTCATCGTATGTTTCACTCCTAAGTATTACATTCGTAATCTACAATCAAGATTACAAATGTAATACTTAATTGTCAACCATATTTTAGAAAAAATTAATTCCAGCTAACCTTACTTCACAACAACAAAATTCCTCTTTTTTAAATAATCAAATAAAAAAACAAGAAAATCTTTACAATTAATAGTAATATAGAAAATAGAAAAGTTTATCAAAACAGTGGAGGCTTTTTCATTCATGATGCGTGCACTTCGTTTAAATATAAAGCAAGCTTTTTGTAGTCGTATTTCTTTCATTATGATGCTTAGTGGATTCGTTCTTATTTGCATTTATCACTATTATTATGTAATTCGTTATTTAGGAGACGCAGCAAATGGTCCTATATCAACAGATTTAAAATGGATTGGATTTCGCGACAATGAAATGGATGTTTATTTATTATTAATGCCAGTTATTGCGAGTTTCCCCTTTAGTACAAGTTACAATTCGGATAAGTCCGATGGTTTTAAACCGTTTGTGAGTAAGGGGATTTCTATATTTCCTTATTCCGTAGCGAAATATATCGTTACGTTTTTTTGCGGAGGATTTCTTTATACACTTCCATTCATCTTATCGTTATTATTTTGCAAATTAACCATTCCAGACGGAACACCTACGGTTGGGTCAGGCATCATAAATGCTGATGGAATGTTCGCAAACCTATATTTTGATGCGCCTCTCACTTACATTACTGTATATATCGGAATTAATTTTTTATTTGCAGGTTTAATGGCCCTTTTAGGACTTGCTGCATCTGTATGGTCACAAAAAGACTATATAGCAATTCTCTTTCCATTTGCAGCCGCCTCCATTCCGTACGTCCTGCTAAATACAATACTTCCTTCAATAGGCGGAGCACCTTTTCATTTATATGATCCGAAACAACCATTGCAAGGCATGTCACCATATATTTTAATGACGCAATGTGCTTTCTTCCTTTTCGTTAGCTTACTTATGTATATACAAGGAGTAAAGCGGGATAGAAAAAAATATAAAAGAAGACTGCAAAAAAGAGAGCGGTGTAGAAAAGCGTTTCAAGTATAATAAAACCCTAATTTCCTTACTATATTGGAAATTAGGGTTTATTTACTATTCACTTACGGTGTACCAGCCAACCCCCATAAAATAACGACCGCTACAAAATAAATCGCTTTAATACCTACAACTAAACATAATGAAACAATTGCATATTTACTTAATTCTCTTCTTGCACCTATTAAAGTGAAAATAACCGCCAAACTAAATGTTATATAAGAAGCTGCTGTATGTATTAAGTTATACGTAATATCTAGATTGCTTGTAAGTCCTGTTATATCAGCTACAAACTGAAGCATGATGATCGTACTAAAAAAAATTGCAAACTGATTCATTACCTTTCCATTTATTTGTAACTGCATTGTTGTCCCCCTTGTTAAAAACTAAATATTCAATCAATTTTATCATTAGATTACAAAAAAAGGAATCATCTCTTTATACTATTCTATAACGATGCAAAAAAAGAACGCTTAGTCACCTAAGCGTTCCCCACTTTAAGAAGCCTTCTTCAAATCAATTTGAGCAAGTACTGGGTCGTGGTCACTTACACGTCCGTGCTCTTTCATTATGTTTGAGTTTAAGTGCACTGGATCTACAATTGTGTGCGGTGCGATGTTGTTTGTTACTAAAATATGATCTAACACTTGCGCATTTCCTTCGTGAATGTACGTGTAACGATTCTCTTTCGGTACTGTGTTTAACATATCTTTTAAGATTGTTCCCTCTAGTGTTTTTAGTGGTTTAGAGAATTCGAAATCGTTCATATCACCTAACACGACAACTGGTACATTCGTATTCTTTTTCTGAATTCCTTGTACGAAATGATTTACTTCTTGTGCTAACTGAATTCGTTTGTCTTCACTTTTTAATACGAGCGGCTGCACTTTTCCAAATGGCGTTGCATCTCCTATTTTTGAGTTTAAGTGATTTGCAACGACAACAATGTTTTGTCCTTGGAACGTAAATTCTGCCGCTAACGGTTTACGTGTACTTTCAAATAATGGATTTTCGTCTCCAATACGAACGACATTTTTATCAAGTAACTTCGGTACCGTCGCTAATTTCACGCGTGATGGATTATAGAAGAAACCGACGCGAATATTCGCTCCTGGTGCTCCTCCGTCTTGATTATTGTTTGGAGCGATTTCTACATACTCATACTTTGGCCCGCGAATTTCTAGAACTGCATCAATGATACGTTTTGCGCTTAATGACGCATCTGTTGTACCGTCATTAATTGATCCGTTATTATCTTGCATTTCCTCTACACCGATAATATCTGGCATTTTTAAGTTGTATTTAATAGAATACGCTAACGCTTTTACCTTTTCATCTGTTGTTTCTTTTTTATTCGCCGAGAAGTTTTCAATGTTATATGTAGCAACCGTTAACTTATCAAGACGAGGCTGAATATTTGCCCCTACTTGCTTAAATCCACCATCCACTACAGCTGGCAGTTCTGTTATTGGCGAAATACGGAAAGAACCGTAATCGTATCCTACTACCCCTGTTATATCTCCAGTGAAAGTATCTCCTACTTTTGCTACATAATCGCGAGGTACTTTTACAGAAAGGCGCTCTGGGTTTAATTGATTTTCATCTAATAGAGGTGTTCCATATTGTGTTACTATTTTATCTCCACCATTTTTTACTGTTACATATAAATTTCCGTTTTTCTGAGGTGTAATGATTTTTGGTGTTGGCATCGTAACACGCATACCTTCTATACTTTCATAGAAGTCGATTGCATCTTCAGTTGGATCAAATAAACCAAATGCATCATTATCAATAATCTGGTCCGGGATTTTCACACCGTTTTCGCCAAGTACAATCGGTGCCGGCAAAGATTGATCTTTTGCGACTACAGCAACGCGACTCGCCTTAATTTCTGTCGTCGTTAAGTCTGTTTCAAATCGCTCTGCATATCCTGGTCCAACATATTCTTCTACTACTCCATCAACTTGAATAAGATCTCCTACTGCTACATTCGCATCTTTTTTATATACGTACATACCTTCTGAAGTAGCTGGATCATTATCTGGTTGATTATCTTCTATATAAAAGCCGTTTTTATCAAGCGCTGTGACAACGCCTTCCACATTGTATACTTTCTTCCCGTTGTAAGGAGACATATGTGATTTTCCTTGAATGTCATGAATACGAACCTGTTCATTATTTACGATAATAAATGAAAATGTCGAAATTGCTGAAGAAGTAAGTCCTTCTTTTTCTGCGATTGCTTTCACTACACTATTTTCATTCACTATAATTTGTCCATTATAACGAACACTTTTATTAGTAGGATTAGAGCCATCTAACGTATAGTAGATTGTTGCTCCTTCTGTATTCGTCGTTAATGTTACCGCTGTTCCTTTAGCAACTTCTCCCTCGTTCGGTGAAGCTACTACATCGCTAACACGGTTTTGTCCTTCACCTTGAAACTTATAAGCTGTTACTGATTTTAGACCTGGGTTACTAAAATATAATTCAAGAGTCCCAGTCAAAATAACTTTCTTCCCGATATTTTCAGGGTGATTTTTTACATTCACTGCCGTTCTCACATCACCTTTCGGTAACTGAACGGGCATGATTTTGTCTGGATTCGTTTCGTTTGGCGAATCTGCAATTGCTACGTTTGTATCATCAAACTTAGCTGGATCCTTCGTATATTTAGAAGAACTTTGCGTATATCCAACAATGTACCCTTCCACTATCCCCTTCGTTTTCCCTTGCTGCTTAAATACTTGAATTGCTTTTTCTACTGACATAGAAGCAGTTTCTTCTGCTTGCGCTAAAGTTCCAGTAAATGAAAGCAATAGCAAGAATGATAAAAAGACACTTAACAATTTCTTCACAGCCATTTTCCTCTCTCTATTTCATATTTTCTCAGCATTTCTATCATAACAAATGATTCGTTATATAGAACTATATTTCGACAAATTTTACAAAAGATTTATTTAATTTACAAGCTTTCAAACTATAATACAAAATAATAATTTTACACTTTCTACAAATACACTCTATAATGTTAGAGAGAGAAAAAACAGAAAATATCGACATTTAATTGGCATGTAAAATGGATTCATTTGAATAGGAGTGATTGGATGGAAGTGCAAACAGAAACATACCGCGCAGCTATGAATGGAACATTAGAACGTCATTTTTCAGATATGATTGCCGTTATACCAACTAGAATTACAATTGAGCAGTTAAAACAGCGACTAGAAACGATCGCTACTAAAGTTGATGATTTAAAAATTGTTTATAGTGATGAGACAAGCCTTATTGTTGAATTACATATGGGTGAAACAGTCATACCGTATGAACTGCATATTGATGAACCGAACGATCCAGAAGGATATAAAATGTACAATAGACAAGATACTACAATCGTAGATCGTAATTTTGAAGATGCAGCTTTCGGCACTGAAATTTTCACTCGTACGCTATTTGTAGGCGATGTACTAGACTGCTTTTTCCAGCAGTTACAGTTCTTATGGAATCTCGCCCCAGATTTGTTATTTGTAATCGATTCAAGTGCAGCAATGAAAGTGATATCTAGAAGCTATATTGAATATCACGTTGAAAATGAATTATTACCTGACATTCCTGACTTATACGTTATTCATTCCGTTTATGAAGACGATAAAGACGGTGAGCCTACGCAATATTGGTTTCATACACATGGTCTTTTAAGAGCAGGCGTAACTGAAATAGAGTTAATTATTCCAAATCGCATTTCTTCCTACTACGGCATTGGCGATCTCTTTCAAACATTTGCTAATAATGCCGTTGAGAATGGACAAGTCCCTATGAATGAGCCTATCGTTATCGCGCATAGTCAGCAAGGTTCTATACATACAGTCGCTGTTCCGTGGGAAAAAGGATTATCTTATATAGGGCATAAAACGAGTATGGACCAATTATCTTCAATCGAAGATGAGGAAGTGAAACTACAACCAATAGATTCACAAAATGCATTCTTAGGCGGAATGGATGCCCGAGATGAATACCATCAATCTCCATCCGTTCTCTTATTCAAATTTAATACTTCAGAAGAATATATTGAAAGTTTTTTCAAAGAACACGAGGAAGCTACAGGGCTCATGTTCTATAAAACAAATAGTGAAACCGATCGTATGGCTTACAATGCGAAAAATACTTTTGGGTATTTCAGCAACATTTTTCACATTGAACAATCAAATGAAGATTTTCGTTTCCTTGCTAAGTTTGGTGTCTCCTACGAAGAAGGAAAAAGTGAACATATGTGGTTTGAAATGCAAAACATTACGGAAGATTTCATTCAAGGAATACTCATTAATGAACCATATTTCATAGAAGATATGAGTGAAGGAAATAGTTATCATTTAGATTTTGATAACTTAACAGAATGGGTTATTTATGCAGGAGATGCTGTTATAAAGCCAAATAACTTATATATGTTTATTGGCGAATAAGTATTTTATATAATAAACGAAACGCCTTCAATATGATTGAAGGCGTTTCGTTTATTGTGCGATTAATTCAGCATCTATTACTTTCTCCAAATGAGATAATACACGCTTTGCAGCTTCCTCACCTTGATTAATACAATCTGGAAGTCCAGCACCAGCATAGGAGCTACCTGCCAAGTATATACCAGGCAACTCTTTCTCCATAAATGTTGTGAGCTTTTTCATTCGCTCGTTATGGCCTACTGTATATTGAGGCATCGCTTCTTTCCAGCGGCTTACGATTGTAAACTCTGGATCCTCTGTAATATCCATCGTCTTTCTTAAATCTTCTAGTACGAGCTGAACGAGCTCTTCTTCAGTTTGTTCTACAACCGCTTCATCACCAGCACGTCCAACGTAACAGCGAAGGAGTGTTTTTCCTTCTGGCGTTGTATGTGGCCATTTTTTATGCGTCCACGTACATGCTGTAATGGTGTAATCGCTATTTCGTGATACGACAAATCCTGTACCATTAATATCGCGCTGGATTGCGGACTTTTGGAAAGCAAGTGCGACATTCGCAACGGATGTGGATGGAATATTACGAAAGAAACGAAACTGCTTGTATTGAGCAAACATGGACGGCAATACTTTATGCGAAGTTGCCACTACGATAGCGTCTGCTTCTATTTCTTTTCCGTTACTAAGAGTAATCGTATAACCATCACCCTGTTTTGCAACTTTTTCAATGCGAGTTCCCTTTATTATCGTACCTTCATGCATCTTTGCTTCAAGAGATTCAACGATAGATTCTAAACCTGTTTTCACTGTTTGGAAGATTCCTTTTTTCGGTTCAGCTTTCTCTTCTTTCGGAGCGAGCGTACGCATACCGAGTGAAATGCTGCGATGTTTCTGCTCAATCTGATACATTTGCGGGAATGTTGACATTAAGCTCATTTCATCAATATCCCCTGCATAAATACCCGATAGTAACGGTTCTATTAAGTTTTCAACCACTTCGTTTCCAAGACGATGTCTGAAGAATTGTCCGAGTGATTGGTCAGATACTGGCTTTGACCTTGGCATTAATAGATCAAAACCAGCTCTTAGTTTACCAATTGGGGAGAACAGCCCGGAAAATAGAAACGGCGTAATTTGCGTTGGAATTCCCATCATTGATCCATTCGGCATTTTATGTAATCGATTGTTTACGAGGATAAATGATTGACCGGCTTGATTATTTACAAGTTCATCGCCAAGGCCTAATTCTTTCACTAATCTAGCTGCACTTTCTTTTCGTGCTAAGAAAGAATCCGGTCCGCGCTCAATTGTAAATCCATCTTTTCGAACGGTTTGAATTTTTCCGCCAAGTTTACCCGATGCTTCTATAAGTAATGTATCAATCGGCAAGTTTTTTTCATGAATATTTTTTTGTAAGTTATACATTGCTGTTAATCCAGTGATGCCTCCGCCGACGATCACAACCTTTTTCCTCAAGCAGGCTCCCCCTTTCTTCTTACAGTACAGATTCTTTTTTCTTTAATACAACATCTGTTAAAGAGTCAATAAATGCGTCCGATGCATTTGGCATTTCTGGACGATAATATTTCGCACCAATTTCATCCGTTACAACTTTACACTCAAAGTCGTTGTCATATAAAACTTCTAAATGTTCCGCAACAAATCCAACTGGTGCATATACGAATGAAGTATAACCGTGCTTTTCATTTAGTTCTCTCGTTAAATCTTGTACATCTGGACCAATCCAAGGATCTGGTGTGTTTCCTGCACTTTGCCAGCCTACTGCATAGTTTGCTACTTCAGCTCCGCGCGCGATATAATCCGCTGTTTCATTTAATTGATCTGGATATGGATCGCCCATTGCAATAATTTTCTCTGGTAAGCTATGTGCAGATACGATTAATACTGCTTTTTCACGCTCTGCATCTGACATACCGTTATATATACCTTTCACTGCATCAACCCAGTACTGGATGAATTTCGGCTCTTTATACCAGCTATCAATGCCGTGAATTGTTAAGTTTCCAAGTTTCTCAGCTTCTTCTTGTGCTCGTCCAACGTATGATTTCACACTAAACGTAGAATAGTGAGGTGCAAGAACAAGTGCGATTGCATCTTGTATTCCGTCGTTATGCATATCTTTCACCGCATCTTCAATAAACGGTTCAATATGTTTTAAGCCAAGATACATATGGTACTCTACTTCATCTTGTACTTCATTTAAACGCTTCTCTAACTTCTTAGCTTGCTCTAATGTAATAGTAGCTAAAGGAGAAATACCACCAATTGCACGGTAACGCTCTGTTAAATCTTCCAGCATTTCAGGACTTGGCTTTCTTCCTCTGCGAATATGTGTATAGTAACGTTCAATATCTTCTTCTTTATATGGCGTTCCGTATGCCATTACAAGCAAACCAATTTTCTTTTTCATACAGCAATTCTCCTTTACTTCGCTAACTTCCCTTTAGAATATTCATGAATAAATGTAGTTAAACGTTTTAATGTATCTGGATTTACTTCTGGGAATACACCGTGACCTAAGTTAAAGATATAACCCGGCTGTTTCATCCCTTGATCTAAAATACCTTTTACATGTTCTTCAATAACAGACCATGGTGCAAGTAAGAATGAAGGGTCCATATTTCCTTGTACCGCCTTAAGAACGCCGCGTGCACGTGCTTCTTCAATCGGTAAGCGCCAGTCTAAGCCGACTACATCAAGCGGTAAGTCGTGCCACTCATTCACTAAGTGTGCAGCTCCTACGCCGTGCATAATCATCGGTACACCCATCTTACGAACTTCTGCAAAAATACGCTCCATTGCTGGTTTAATAAATACGCGATAATCTGCTACATTTACTGTTCCAACCCAAGAATCGAAAATTTGAACTGCTTTTGCTCCTGCGTTAATTTGCGCTTTTAAATATGTGATAACCATATCTGCTAGCTTATCCATTAAAGCAAACCAAGCTTTTGGCTCTGCATACATGAACGCTTTCGTATTATGGTAGTTACGAGATGGACCGCCTTCAATCATATAGCTCGCTAATGTAAATGGAGCTCCTGAAAAACCGATTAACGGTACGTCTAACATTTCTGTCGTTAATAAACGAATTGTATCTAGTATGTACGGTACATCATCTTCTGGATTGATTTCCCCTAGTTTTTCTACGTCTTGTAAAGAACGGATTGGGTTATCGATAACTGGGCCAATACCTGATTTAATTTCTACATCCACACCAATTGCAGGTAGTGGTGACATAATATCTTTATAAAGAATTGCTGCGTCTACGTTATATTGATCAACCGGCAATTTTGTAACGTAAGCACATAACTCTGGATTGTGTGTAATTTCAAATAAAGAATACTTTTCTTTTATCTTTCTATATTCCGGCTGCGAACGACCTGCCTGACGCATATACCATGCTGGTACATAATCAGTACGTTCCCCCCTACATGCTTTTAAAAATGTCTCATTTATAGTTCTTACCAAGACCCTTGCTCCCTTCCTTACCAATGCTTCGAATACGTTCGATATTTATCTTTTTTTACTATACAGCTTGTAAAAACAAAATGCATAATATTATGTACGTTGTTCATTAAATTGACACAAACATTCGTAAAAACGCTTACTATTTTCACAACATTCTTATTATAACACAGAGAAAAACTATGGTTTAGCTACTTTTGACTTTTCTCCTTCGCGATTCGTTTGTGAATTATATGGTACAACGTAAAAGCTCGGTTTTGAAAATATGTTAACGAACTTTTCCTCATATTCTCCAGCACCATTTACAGTGCTAACATGCGTATGAATTCCGTTCTCCACTCTATAGATTCGGTACATAATTCTGTTATCTGGAAGTGGCGTCCAACTTAATTTTGCTTTAAATAAACCGAAAGGGCTAAATGATAGTTTCATTTTTACATCTTCAATTTTGCGCAGCCGAATCGGAGCACCGATTGTTTCCACACCTTCAGGCTTCATAAACTTCTCTTTATGTTCTACATTAGCCTTCGTTAAAATTTTCTTAAACAATTTTGTCGCAGATGCACTTTCTCCTTGCAACTGATGTTCCTTATCCGTACGGTCATAACCAATCCAAACAGCGCCTACTAAGTTCGGTGTATAGCCGACGAACCACATATCTCTTGCTCCCTTATCGTCATTTGGCAATGAAGTTGTACCCGTTTTTCCAGCTAGCGCACCGTTATATACACCTGCTCTCGCTGTCCCCTCCTTCACAACTCCTTCTAACATTTTCGTCATATACCATGCTGTCTGCTTCGAGAAGATTTTCGTCTCTACTTTTGGAGATTCCCCAATGACTGCACCGTGTCTATTTAATACTTTATCAATAACGTGCGGCTCGATAATATTTCCATTTGCTAAAAATGAACGATACATTTTTACAAGATCAAATGTTGAAACGCCATTTTTCAATCCGCCAAGCGCTGTACTTAAACCAGCATCTGCAATATGGACATTTCCTTTTTCTAAATATTGCTTTCCTTCTTCTACCCCTAACTCATTTAATAAAGAAACTGCCGGTACGTTTGCCGACTCTAAAATCGCATCATACATCGTCATTTCTTTTGAATACTCATGATTATAATTTCGAGGTTCATACCCTTCAAAAGAATTTCTTTCATTCGTTAATAAAGAATACGGATTATACTTTTTCGTTTCTAGTGCTGGTGCATAAACGATAAGTGGTTTTAAAACAGATCCGGGCTGCCTTTTGGCAAAAACACGATTAAATCCTCTCGGGACGTACTTTCTTCCCCCAATCGCCGCTTTAATCCCTCCCGTACGATTATCCATTAATAAAAATGCACCTTGTGCCCCTTCTTCTTTCCCAGGAAAATTCCTTGCATCTTGAAACTGGTTATACGCTACCTTTTGAATTTTTTCATCCATAGGTACGACAAACGTATATCCTCCGCGAAGTACTTCTTGATGAGACAATCCGTATAAACGAGCTGCTTCATCTATGACCATATCAATATACGGCATATATGCGAGCTCATTTTCGTCTAAGTTTTTATATAAAGCAATCGTCTTTCCTTGATAACGTACGCTATCTTCGGCAGTCAAATAGCCTTGTTTATGCATAAGTGACAATACTAGATCGCGGCGTTCCTTACTCTTCTCTGCAGAATAGTACGGTGAATATCCGTTTGGTGACTTCGGAAGGCCTGCAAGCATTGCCCCTTCCTCTACTGTTAAATCCTCAACATTTTTATTAAAATATAACTTTGCTGCTGCTTGAATACCGTAAGCCCCATGACCAAAATAAATATGGTTCATATACATTTCAAGAATTTGTTGCTTCGTATATTTTTGCTCTAATTGAAGAGAAATTGCGACTTCCTTCAATTTGCGCGTAAATGTTTTTTCACGAGTTAAAAAGACGTTTTTAGTGAGTTGCTGCGTAATGGTACTACCCCCCTCTACCTTTTCTCCAGCTAACGTATCTTTATAAAGAGCACGGAATATAGAGGGATAATCAATTCCTTGATGCTCATAAAAACGAGAATCTTCCACCGCAACAAATGCCTGTTGCACATACTTCGGAATTTGCTCGATCGGTACGAGCTCTCTATTTTCTACGTATAATTTCGTAATTTCTTTCCCTTTCTGGTCAACGATACGTGATGAAGAGTGGAAAACGAGCTGCTTTTCATCCATCATATAGCCACCAGCTAACACGATAAGTTTATAGAGTACAATCGCTACTACGAACGTTGCGACGCCGCCTAATAAAGTCCACTTTACTTTCTTCATACATCGTCCTTCTTTCCAAATGATGGTACATTTATTATTTGAAAAAGAAGTATCTTTATGTATATTATCTTCGAAGTTTTTTAAGAGAGTTGATATAATAGAAACAAACTATTAAGGGGGCATTAAAATGAAGGCTATTATTTCATATGAAACACCTCTAGAACAAGCACATTTCACTGCAAAAAATGATGAAAAAAATATGTTTTATAAAGAAAATACAGAAGAATCTGTAGAAGGCTCACTTAAGTATGACGTACTAGATGCTGTCGGTGAATTTAAAGGACAACCTGGCTATATCGTTTGTAACAACATTTCTGTCACAGACGAAGGTCGCCCTGTATTTGAAAACCGCTTTAAAAACCGCGCAGGCCTTATCGAAAACGAACCAGGATTCCAAGCGATCCGTGTTCTACGCCCATTAAGTAACGATACATATGTTATCTTAACGATGTGGGAAACAGAGCAAAACTTTAAAGACTGGACAGAATCACGTTCATTCGAAAACGCTCATAAAAAACGTCCCACGCAAGCAGAAGGACAAGCTCCGGCACATCCACATGCGGAACAGCAAAAGAGTATTTTCTCACGTCCATCTTTTGTGACTACTTTTAATGTGTTAGTTTAATTTTTTGGAGTTTGGAGTTCGGAATTCTCGGTATGTGAAATTATATCGGCGATTTTTCGAATATATCGGCGTAACTCGAATTATATCAGCGATTCTTCGAATATATCGACTTATCGACAAATCATGACATAAAAAGGAAACACCATTACACACCGGTGTTTCCTTTTTCTTTGTACCAATTATATATACGAAGTGAATCTTTTTTTCTCACATGCTTTACTTCATAACCCCGCCCCGCTACCGCTACAAGAGTTGTACATAATTCATCCTTTCTTTGAAAATACGATTGATTATAACCTACTGCTTGAACATGTCTTCTTCGCATTATTCCTGTATATTTCGAAAAATCACGATATACAACCGTTAGTTGATTTTCTCTTAATTCATAACCGCCGCTTTTATATCTAGCATACGCAAGTAACGAAAATACGATAAATAACGGTAAAATAACAAACAATGCAATATATTGTTTTAAATATATACTAACGCTGGCAATTAGAACTGTTAGTATGATACTTATTAACCAGCCCATAATGAAATAACGACGCAACGCTGTTTTTGGTAAGTGAACGATCTCCGCTTCAATTTCATAAGGTAACTCTAAATATGTGAGCAGTTGCCGTACATCTTTTTTCTTCATAAACGGATGCAGCATCACTTCATTACTTGCTGCTCCAATACTGTGAATTGCTTCCACTTCAACAGCGCAATAACCAAATGGCTGGCGAAGCATACCTTCTTTTACAGTAATCGCTTGAATTCGGTGCAATTTTAAGACAAACTCTTTCTTTTCAAATAAACCTTGAACGATACGAATTTCTTCCCCTTTTCGCTCAATTTTAAAGTTTGCATATTTCAACACATATCCAGCCGTGGAAATAATCCATGAAATTGCCATTAAAATTAATGCTATTACAATTAGTTTATAAACACCGTTTCCCATCACATACGCTTCTACTTTACTTGTGAATCCTTCAGGAAGAATAAAATCAAACTTTGTGTAAAGAAGTACTAGTCCAGAAAACACTAGTCCGAACCGACCAGAGGTAATCGCTGCTGCTAAAACCTCTTTCGCTGTTAACTGATAAACCGTCTTGCTTTCTTCCTCTTCTATTTCTTCTTTTACAGTAGTTTCTTTCTTATGTAATAAAGCGATTAAATGTTTTGCCTCGTCTTCTTTAATACCAGCCAACATCACTTCTGGTTCACTACCACCACCCGCTACTTCTATATTTAACTTCATAAGTCCAAGCATCTGATAAATAACGTTAGAAGACGTACTAACATTTTGCACACGTTCTTTATTTAAATAACTTTCCTTCTTTACAAAAACACCGTGCTTTATATGTAAAATATTATTCTCAATCCAGTACACTTTAAAATACCATTTAATTGCTGAAAAAATAGCCATGATGAATAAAACAACCAGAAGAAAAAGATAAAATAAATACCAAGGTTCCACTTGTTCATCAGGTTTAAATAAAACAAGAATAATAAGTGGCAACAAACTCGCAACCCTAATACCTAACAATATCGTAATCGGATGTTGCCTCTTATACATCCTCATCACTCACTTTCGCAAGTTCTCCAATTTGTCTTTTCAGCTGTTCTGCTTCTTCTTTCGTTAAACCTGGGATACTATGAGAAGTTGCGGCTGTTGAAATATGTAATTCTGCTAAATTATACTTTCTCATGATTGGCCCTTGCTCAATCGTTACGTGCTGCACACGGATCATCGGAATAAGTACGCGTTTTACAACGAACATTCCCTTTTGAATCTCAATCTCTTCTTCATTTAATCTGTAACTATAATAGCGCTGA
Organism: Bacillus cereus group sp. BfR-BA-01347; assembly: GCF_022663835.1. Classification (NCBI taxonomy): domain Bacteria; kingdom Bacillati; phylum Bacillota; class Bacilli; order Caryophanales; family Bacillaceae; genus Bacillus; species Bacillus cereus group sp. BfR-BA-01347. The sequence continues at coordinate 81,929 of NZ_JAKUGG010000023.1, forward strand.
CGTAAATTTGGAAACACAAAATAATCAAGTGGAATAAATATAATGGCTCCTGTTACTAATAGTCCAAACAACCAGCCCCACCAGTTAAAATTAATCATAAAAAAGAAATACGCAATTACGACTGTTAGTATAACTGCCGCCCCAATTAAAGCGTGAATTCGCCACACTTTCAGCATATTAAAATGAATCTCTCTTTCTAACGGCTGCATCTCATCACTCCAATTCTATGAATTTATTACTTATATATTATCAAAAAATAAGATTTCATATACATTTTTGTAAATTTATAGTCAAATAATAACATTTGAATCAAAAGCATATTAAAGAAAAACATACCTCAGTTTTGAAAATTATATATTATAAATATGAATTATATTGAACTAAAATAAACCTTACATGATTCATGCAAGGTTTATCGTTTTATACACAATATATTTCATTATTGTTGAGATATACTAGCATCGCTTTCAATTCGTTTTTCTTTTTGGCTTAGTTTTTTATCTTTAGATTTTTTTAATGTTAAAGTCATGCCAATAAAAATAAAAAGAATTCCTGTTATTTGCATTAAAGTTGGACGGAATCCAGTAAGTACAGTATCTAATAATATTGCCACTGCCGGATCCAAAAAAACTAATATTGAGATTGTTTTTGTAGATAAATAGCGTAAACTATCAAAAAACAGATAATATACTATCCCTGTGTGAATAAAACCAGTAGCTATAATATATGTCCAATTACTTTGAGTGAGGCCACTAAAAGCATCTAAATCTATAAATGGTATTAAAAGAAATATCCCCAAGAATGTTTGTAAAAATGTCATTGCATACGCACTCATTTTGTTAATCCCTTTACCAAATAAAGTTGTAAATGCATAAAAGAGAGCTGCAAGAAATCCCCATATCATACCTGAAGACATTAATGAGCCGACAGAGAAGCTTCCATCGATACCAGCAATTAATAAAGCTCCTGCAAAACACACAACTATTGAAATGATAGATATTAATGTTAATTTTTCTTTAAAGACGATACTTCCAATTAACAGTACAATTACTGGTGCAAGATGATAAACTGAGATAGCAATTGTAACTGACATATTTTCAAAGGCTTTAAATAAGAAAACCCAATTAAATACTAAGAAAAAGCCACATATTAAAACTTGAATAACTTCTTTTCGTTCCCATTTATCTTGTTTATATTGCCCTGTAAGCAACCAGCATACACTTAAAAATATTGTCGCAAAAATACACCTTACAAACACTAATTCAAACGAAGGTAAGTTTGTTTGAACCGAAAAAAATCCAACTGATCCAAAGATAACCATTGATGCTATCATCTTTAAAGCCGGTACCGTTTTCTCTTGCTTAAAACTCTTTTGAAGCAAATTAATCCCCCTCCAATAAAAACTCGGTTTATAGTGAGAAAAACACCAGCCTAAAAAAGGACAGGTGCTTTTCCTCAAAAACACTCAATTATAAATTTTTCCCAGCAGTCCAACCACCATCAATTACAAAATTAGAACCAGTAATAAAGCGGGCCTGATCAGAAATCAAGTACTCAATACATGAAACAATATCCTGCGGCAACCCCCAAGTATCTAAAGATTGATTACTTTTTATCATAGACATCAAGGCTTTATTACTAAAGTATTCTTCTGTAAGTTCAGTTCTAATAACACCGGGAGAAATGCTATTTACCCTTATATTTTGCTTCCCAAATTCCATAGCCATCTGTTTAGTCAATCCGATTAAAGCATGCTTTGATGCAACATAAGCAGCTCGCTCTGGTTCAGCCATTAATCCAGAAACCGATGCTATATTCACAATACAACCTTTTATTTTCGATTCACACCATCGCTTCGCTACTTCCCTAGAAAGGATAAATGGGGCTACTAAATTTACATCAATTACTTTTTTAAACATATCATCGGATAAATGTAAAACAGGTGTTATCTCTCGAATACCAGCTGCATTTATTAATATATCAGGAGAAAGCTTTTCTAAATCTAATTGAGTAAAAAGATTATGAATCGCTTCGCTATTACTTAAATCAATTTGCACTACTTTCAAAGGCATATCTGTTTTCATATAATCTATTAAATTATTATTATTAATATCAAGCGCTATTACATGAAATGATTTTTCTAAAAAGTATTTTATACAAGCATAACCTATACCGCTATTGGCTCCAGAAATCATAATTATTTTATTCTCTCTCATTTTGTCTCCTTATAAGAAAATGTTACTAATAAAATATCGCGAAAAGCCTCCGTACTACATTCTGTTCCAAGTGGCGTTACGGCATGGAAGACCTTTTGTCCAAATACTAAAGTTTCTAAAGGCTCCTTCAAACTTATAAACTGATTAATTTCCCGAGGAGAATTAGCTATTAAATTATCTCCGCCAATAGCTGTATTACTTAAATTCATAAGGTGTAAAAACACTACTGGTTCATCATCTTTATGTAACCAAATAGGTGAACTAAAAGATGGTCTTTCTTTAGTAGCTTTATATCTTACTTGATGTAAACCTATAATTAAGTCTTTACTTGTATCTATTATATTTGTTTTAAATGCAAATTCAGTATCGAAACGCACGATATTTTGAATTAAAGGATTACATAAAAAGCTATCATTTATGCTATTGAACTGTCTAACTTTCCCGCCATCATCATAGTTATATTCTTTAGATTGGAAGTAATCATTACTATTATCTAAAATATAATCTGGTGAATCAACATACTTTATATACCTTGAATAAGATCTAGCACGGCATTCACCGTACGCATCATCTTCCAAATTATAATAATCTAACTGTGCTTGTGTTAATAAACGATGATTCTCTTCCTCTTGTAAAAAGATTTCATTTGAGATTTTAAGGAATCCTTTAGATTCAAATTCATGTACCTTTTCTTCTATGCTAAAGCCACTCATTTTACTAAGAACAAACGTCATTATAAAAACCTCCACACTATTGTATTTTTCTATCTCACCCTATGTTAGAAATGCAATAAGTAACCGAGATTCTTGCTTAATAAAATTTAAAATTATGATATTCAATTAATACACCAAATGAAATATACGTAATTCATTAAAATTATTTATTAAGCAATATTATATATCCTTTCGGGTATTTTTTCTAATTATCTGAAGATTTATCAACATTAGTCTTAATATTCAAAAATAAAGAAATAGATTTTTCAGAAAGATAAAACTGCGTGTATTGCAATTATTTATGTATATAACTTTTTTAAAAATTATATTTGAAATATAGCTAGTTTTTTATAAATTTTTTGATATAATTACATACGGGAAAAGGGAAGAATTTTGTCTTCCCTTGTGTTTTTATTTGCATCTAGTACTTTTGCTAGATGCCTTTTTTTATGCTAAAAAAGGTATCCTCAAATACTTTGAGGATACCTTTTCACATTTATTATCTCTGCTGTTTTCTACCTAATACGAGTAATCCAAAACTCATCATTACAAGAAGTGCTCCCATATATGGTTCCACAGGCATTTTCTGCCCTGTCTTCGGTAATTCTTTTTCAGTTTTCTCTGGATCTGGTGTTCCAGGATTTTCTGAATTCGGGATTCCAGGTTTCTCTGAATTTGGGGTTCCAGGATTTTCTGGATTCGGTGTTCCAGGATTTTCTGGATTCGGTGTTCCAGGATTTTCTGGATCTGGTGTTCCAGGATTTTCTGGATCTGGTGTTCCAGGATTTTCTGGATCTGGTGTTCCAGGATTTTCTGGATCTGGTGGTGCTAAATGATTCAATTTGTTTAATACTTCTAATTGAATTGCATTTATCATTCCATTTGTAATTTCAAATGGAATTGGATTAGTTAATTTTTCATATCCTTTTGGTGCTTCTACTTCTACTAGTGTGTAGTTACCTACAGATAGATCTGCGATTTTTGCCTTTCCATCTTTATCTGTTGTTACTTTCACTACTACTTTTCCCTTTTCATCATGAACTTCAAACACAGCTCCTGATAAGACTTCCTTGCTTTCAGCAGCCATTTTTGTAATCTCCACTGAACCTTTGTCTAACTGTTCATTCTCTACTTTCAATGATAAGACTTTCGTCATACCTTTTTTGATTTCGAATGAAACTGGCTTTTCTAGTGGTTTGTAGCCTGCTGGTGTTTCTACTTCTACTAACTCATACTTTCCAATAGATAAATCTGAAACGTCTGCTTTTCCTTCTTTATCCGTTGTTACTTTCGCAACTACTTTGCCTTTTGAGTCACGTACTTCAAATACAACATTTTCTAATGGTGCTTTACTGTCTTTATCTATTTTTGTGATTTCTACATTCCCCGTATCTACCATTTCATTTTCTACAGTGAACGCTAAAGATTTTGTCATACCTTTTGTAATTTCAAATAGTACAGGCTTTTCTAATTTTTTGTAGCCTGGTAAACTCTCTACTTCTACTAGCTTGTACTTTCCTACTGATAAATCTGCAACTGTTGCTTTTCCAGCTTTATCTGTCGTTACTTTCGTTACTACCTTGCCTTTGTCGTTTTGAACTTCAAAGACTACACCTGCTAACGGTGCCTTATTATCTTTATCTATTTTTGTAATTTCTACATTTCCCGTATCTACCATTTCATTTTCTATTTTTAATGATAGAACTTCTGTCATACCCTTTTTAATTTCAAACGATACTGGTTCTGTTAATTTTTTGTAGCCTGGTAAGCTTTCTTTCTCTACTAATTTGTACTTTCCTACAGATAAGTCTGAGATTTTTGCTTTACCATTTTTATCTGTTTTTACTTCCGTTACTACTTTACCTTGTTCGTCCTGTACTTCGAAAACTACGCCTTCTAATACTTTTTGACTATCTTTATCTACTTTTGTAATTTCTACTGAACCTTTGTCTAACTGTTCATTCTCTACTTTTAATGATAGAACTTCTGTCATACCCTTTTTAATTTCGAATGATACTGGTTCTGTTAATTGTTTGTAGCCTGGTAAGCTTTCTTTCTCTACTAATTTGTACTTTCCTACAGATAAGTCTGAGATTTTTGCTTTACCATTTTTATCTGTTTTTACTTCCGTTACTACTTTGCC